>CBHFMJ010000278.1:0-3062 GCA_965994715.1 uncultured bacterium
CTTACGACCGCGCCTCCGCAGCCGGGTTCGTGACGTGGCGCGATCGCGCCGCCGCACGGATCAGGGGGCTCGGCGCCACGGTGATCGACGCGCAGCCGGGCGCCCTCGCGGCCTCGGTGGCCGACGAGTACCTCCAGGTCAAATCGCGGGGCCGGCTCTGACCGTGCGGGCCCGTTCCATCGGCGCCCCGTCGGGGGACCGACCCCTCGTCGGGAACAGGAGGAGCGCGAGATAGGCCGTCACGACGACCGCCCCGATCAGCACCTCCACGATCGGGACCCCGGTGCGGCCGGTGACGAACCCCTCGATCACGGCGGCGACGGCAAAGGCCGGGGTCGCGCCGAGGATCAGCAGGACGGCGTCGCGAGCCTCCTCGCCCAGCGCCGTCACGCGACCACGGTCCCCCGGATCGACCATCGCCCACCCCACGCGGAGTCCGGCGCCGCCCGCGATGCAGATCGCGGTGAGCTCCAGGAAGCCGTGGGGCAGGACGAGTGCCCAGAACGTCCATCCCTCCCCGGCCGCCTGGAACCCGCCCGCGAGGAGCCCGATGAAGACGGCGTTGGTGGTGATCACCCAGATCGTCCCGATGCCGAACGTGACCCCGAGGGCGAACGCGAGGAACGACACCTGCACGTTGTTCTGGAAGATCAGGGTGGAGAGTGCGGCCGATCCGGGATCGCCCGGTCCCGCGACGGCACCCGCCTCGCGCATCGCCTGGCGCGAGGCGGACGGCAGGAGGCCCGCCTGGGCTTCACGCGAGCTACCGACCCACAGGTCGGTCGCGAGGATCACCACGACCATCAGGATCGCGATCACGGCGACGAACGGAAGGGTGCGACGGAACACGGCTCGATACCGCGTCACGAAGAACCGGAGGAACGAGCGACCCGACGTCGCGCCTCCCCCGTAGATCGCCCCGTGCGCGCGGGACACGAGGCCGTTGAGGTAGCGTTCGAGTCCGGGGTCGTGGTAGCGCGTCTGTACTTCGGCGAGGTGCGAGGATGCGCGGAGGTAGAGCCGGACGGTCTCCGTGATCTCGCCGCCGGGTCGCGAGCCGAGCGCGCGGCTGCCCCCGGCGGTGGTCTCCTCCAGTCGGCTCCATTCCGGCCGATGCGTTTGGATGTACGAGTCGAGATCCACCGAGGGCGAGTCTAGGCGCCGCGTCGAGCTGCTCGTCGAGGTGCCGGATCGACATGAAAGGAGAGGAGTGAGCGCGTACGGTCGCACGGTGACGCCCGAGGCGGTCACGATCGCCCTCGACGTCGCCGGCCTGGGGTCGCGCATGATCGCGTGGCTCATCGACACCCTGATCCAGCTCGCGATCGCCGTACCGATCGTGCTCGGCATCGGGGCGGGGGACCTCTCCGGGAGCGTGGAGCTCGTGGTGCTCTCGTTGATCCTGTTCCTGCTCGTCTGGGGCTACTACCCGCTCTTCGAGCTGTCCTGGCAGGGACAGACGCCGGGGAAGCGCGCTCAGCGGCTCCGGGTGATCCGGACCGACGGCCAGCCGGCCGGCGGCGCGGCGATCATGGTCCGCAACCTGATCCGGATCCTTGAGGTCTTCATGCTCCCGTTCCTGGCGGTGATCTCGATGATCGTCACCGCGCGGGCCCAGCGGCTCGGCGACCTCGCCGCCGGCACCCTGGTGATCCGGGAGGCGCGGTTCACGGCACCCCGGTCCGTCGTCTCCGCGAGTCGCCCGGATCTCCCGGCGCTGGATGCGACGGGGCTGTCGGAGCGTGACTACGACGTGATCCGGTCGTTCCTCGCCCGGCGGGGATCGCTCGACCCGACGGCCCGCCTGCGTCTCGCCGGGCAGCTCGCATCCGCGATCCGCGGTCGCGTCGGGTCGCTGCCCGACGGGATCGCCGACGAGACGATGCTCGAGGCGATCGCACAGTCGTACCTGCAGCGGTTCGGCAACGGCGGCCCGCCGCGGTGATCCTGCCGCGCGGTGTCTACATCTTGCGGCCGACCGCCTCGATCAGATCGGCGGCTTTGGTGACGCCGTCCGCGTCGCGGATGCGCTCGCCGAGCGCATCCAGGCTCGATCGGAGGGTCTCGTCCGCCGCCAGCCCGTCCACCGCGGTGATGAGCTCGTCGTCGGCGAAGTCGTACGTCGCGAGCCGAACACCGTACCCCAGCTCGTGCATCCGCTGAGCGTTGTCGTATTGGTCCCAGAACAGCGGGAGCACGACCATCGGCTTGCCGAAGTGCAGCGATTCCGTCACGGTGTTGTTGCCGCCGTGCGTGATCACGAGGTCCACCTCGGGGATGATGCTCGTCTGCGGAACGCGCGCTTCTCCCCACATGTTGTCGGGGAGGCCGAACTCGTCCGCGCGCGGCCCCTTCGACACCACGTAGCGGTGCCGGGTGCGCGCGAGCACCTCGACGAGCCGGCGCATCAGGTCCACGTCCGCCGATCCGAGCGAGCCCAGTGAGAGATAGATCAGCGATCCCTCGCCGTCCCGCAGCTGCTCCGGCACGGACCACGCATCCTCGGTGTCACGGACCGACGACTCGAGACGGTGCCACGCGGATCCGAGCGGCCGGGCACGGAGGTAGTCGGCGGCATCGGGGAACACGGACAGGTTCAGGTGCTCCGACTCGTGGATGAACTCGAGGTCGGGGAGGGCGGGTGCCCCCTGCTCGAGCATCCAGTCGTTGAAGCCCGACCAGAGATCGCGGTGGGTCCGGTCGTACTCGGCGCGGAACTCCTCCCACCCGCTCGGGTCGTCGATCGGGTAGCCGCTGAACGTCGGCGGGAGGTCGGGATCCTTCCGTTCGAGCGGGTTGCAGCTCATGATCCGCACCCAAGGCGCGCCGTGGGTGAGGAGGGCCGGAAAGCCGCTCACGTTGTCCTCGACGATCACGTCCGGCTGGGCGCGGGCGAGGATCTCCCGGAGCTGCGGCTCGCAGAACTTCGCTCCTTCGATCAGCGACTCCCATACCGGTCGGATGAACGTGTCGAGCTGCTCGATCGTCGGCTTCCGGAACTCCGGCGCCGTCTCCGTGATGAAGTCGGTCCAGAACTGCCCGGCGTCCTGGTCGCCCTCGGC
>CBHFMJ010000279.1:0-3031 GCA_965994715.1 uncultured bacterium
ACCGCCTCCCCGGTCGCCACAGGGGGGGCCACGACGACCACCGGGTGAGCCTGGTGGGTCACGCGCTTTTGCTCGGGCCGGGCCTCGCTCCCGAGGGCGAGCCACGCCCATGGGCCAGGCGGATCCCCGAGCTCCGCGATCGCCACGTGGATCAACCGTCGCGTGGTGGCATCGATCGCGCTGGCGATGAGGTGCCCGATGTCCACGGGGTCAGCCTCCGTCTCCACCAGCGGGATCACGACGGTGTGAAGCTCGGACATCCGCGCGAACACCTCGTCGGTCGTCTCCGCACGATCCAGGGCGCGGAGGAACGTGAACGGGACGCTTCGCTCGAGTCCGATCAGATCGGTGTCGGTCACGACACCCACGACGCGTCCATCCGAACCCACTACCGGCAGGTGGTGGATACCGTGTTGCAGCATCATCCGGAGGGCCTCGTCCGCCATCGCCTCCTCTGGGACGGTGATCACGGGCGTGGTCATGACCCGGGAGACGGGCACGGCGGGATCGATGCCTTCGGCGACGATCTTGGTCCGGAGATCCCGATCCGTCACGATGCCGAGCAGATCGTCCGCACGGACGAGGATCGACGAGATCGCTTCGCGCGCCATCGTCGCCGCCGCATCCCTGACGGACTGCGTCGGGTCGCATCCGATCGGCTCCCTGCGCAGGATCGACGAGAGCGGTGCGGGAGGGCGAGCGATCCGTTCCGTCTCGGAGGCGAGTGCCGCTTGCCGGCTCCGGCGGGCGAGTGCTCGAGCGAGGAACTCGATGCCCGACCGGGTCCCGATGACCTCTTCGGCGACCTGCCGCTCGATGAGGTAGCAGATCGTGTCCTCGAACGCTCGAACGCTGAAGGTCGGCGGGAGGCCGGCGACGAGCGAGGGATGTCCGAACATCTCGCCCTCTTCCAGGAGGTCGATCACGACTCCGTCGTCGAGGAGCTCCACGCCCCCGGTCCGCACCACGTAGAGGAACCTCGAGGGGGGCCCTCCCTGCTGCAGGACCGTCGCTCCGCGGGGGAAGAATTCGATCTCGGTGGCCCTGCAGACACGTTCGAGCGCGGCCGGCTCGAGGACATCGAAGGGTGAGAAGCGAACGAGGAACGACTCGACCTGCATCCTGCGGAAGTATCACCCACGCTGATCCTCCGGCCCAGGATCCCGCGGGCGACCGGCCCCCGGACGACGGGACCTTCGACACCTCCAGAACCGCATACAGCGAACAGACTCGGATGAGACCGGACTTCCGGGCAAGGAGGCACTCCGATGACCACGATGGCACGAACCGAACGGCCCTCCGTCCGTCGCCCGCTCCCGCTCCCTCCCGCGACCGTGGGTCGCGGAGGCATCCCCGGGTGGATGGGAGGACTCGTCGTGCTCCTCGGCTTCGGACTCGCCGTCTGGTGGGGAACGGCGACCTATGTCGGGATGGTCGACGACCTCGCAGAGCTACGGCGGATCCAGATCCCGAGCGCTCGGGTGGTCGTGCTCGACGAGGGGACCCAGGTCCTCTCCGTGGAGAGCGATCGGCTGGCTCCGTTCTCCGATCTTCGATTCGCCGTCGTGGGTCCGGACGGCGCCGCGGTGCCGGTGGATCGCTACGAAGGAGATCTGGCCTACGACGTCCCCGATCGACCTGAGCGAGTAGGACGTGCCGTGGCGACGTTCGAAACAGCCTCCGCTGGCCGATACACGGTCCGGGTGGACGGTCGGGCGGCGCCCGGTGCCGTTCTGGCGATCGGCGAGGATGCATCACGAGCCGCGCTCCCGGAGATCCTCGGCGCGATGGCGCTGATGGCCGCCTCCCTCGTCGGAGCAGCGATCGTCCTCGCCCGGAGGATCGCTCGTTGGGCAGACGGGCGATGAGCGCCCCGGCCGAAACGCGAGCCGCCGCTCGCCTGAGCGCCGTCCCCTCGCAGGGCCGGATCCGACCGCCCGCTCGGGAAAGGTCTCGCCTCGCCCCCATCGCATCCGGAGCGGTGGTCCTGTACGCACTCGCCGCTCTCGTCGTGCTCCCGGAGGGCGACCCATCCCTCCTTATGCGCCTCGTGAGCGCGGCCGCTCTCGTCACCCTCAGCGCTCTCGCCGCCGCGGTCTTCCGGTGGGGGGGCGCGTGGGCGCGGGGAGCGGCGATGCTCCTCATCGGCTTCACGATGATGGCGGTCGCAGGAGGCGTGGTGGCCAAGCGTCTCGTCGATCAGGTGTCTCTCGTCGACGTGCTGGGCGTGGCCGCCTCCATGTCGGGGGTCATCCTCGTGATCGTCGGTTGGCGGCTGAGCCTGGCCGGCATCGCCCGACGGTGGGCACGGGTTGCGATCGCGGTCCTCTCGACACTGCTGGTGGCGCAGTTCCTCCTCCTGCCGGCGGGTGTCGCTCTCGACGTCACGAACCGTCCTCGCCCGACGGGATCGAGCCGGACACCCGCGGACGTCGACCTCCGCCTCCAGGACGTACGGATCCGAAGCGCAGATGGGACGCTCCTCTCGGCCTGGTGGGTCGCGCCACGGAACGGTGCCGCGATCGTCCTGCTCCCGGGATCGGGGTCGACGCGACACGCCGTACTCGAGCACGCGGCTCTCGTCGCCCGGCACGGGTACGGGGCGCTCCTCCTCGATTGGCGTGGACACGGCCACAGCGGAGGGCGAAGCATGGAGTTCGGTTGGGGTGCGGAGGCCGATGTCAAGGCCGCCGTCTCCTTCGTCCTGAGCCGGGCGGGTGTCACGCGAGGCGTGGGTGTCCTCGGTCTGTCGCTCGGAGGCGAGGTCGGTCTCGCGGCCTCCGCACTCGATCCCCGGATCGACGCGGCGGTCGTCGAGGGGGTTTCCGCCCGTTCGTGGGCGGACGCGCGATTGGAGCCGAACCCTCATCCTGTTGGCTCCGTCAATCAGTGGCTCACCTTCGCGCTCGTGGACGTCCTCGCGCCCGAGCCGCGGCCGCTCCCACTGATCGATCTTGTGGCCAGGATCGAGGCGCCGGTCCTGATGATCTCCGGCGCTCCATCGAACGAACAGAAGCTGGATCCCGTGTAC
>CBHFMJ010000280.1:0-2986 GCA_965994715.1 uncultured bacterium
CTGCGCTACCGGCCGGCCGCTCGCCAAGGAGAGGCCGTGGACACCTCCACAGGGCACATCGGCTTCCGCTGCGTGATCCGGGTGCCCGCGGAGTCCTAGGTCAGACCTGCCCGCACGGAGTCGACGAGCATCCCTGCCAGGACGAGGACGCCCGTACCCACAGCTGCTGTGAGCGCGGCTCGACGTGGGCTCCATCGCTGGATCGAGACCGGTTCCCGCGCGGGCGCGAGCTCCTTGAACCGATCGATCAGGGGACGCCCATCGGTCTTGAGCTTCTCCGACAGCTCCGTCGGGATCGCGAGCCCCACCGCGCTGGCGAACCCCTCCGCGATCTCGTCGGGCGTGAAGACCGACGTCGCTCGCGCGTACACTCGATCCGCATCGGTGCGCAACGCGAGGCAGAGCATCATGTTCGCCAGGTCGACGGCCTGGCGCCACGGCGACGGCCGCACCTCCAGAGCCGAGACATCCACGAGCTGCAAGTGGCCACTGACCACCAGGAGGTTCGCAGGCTTCAGATCGCGGTGGGCGAACCCCGCGTCCCAGAGACGCTTCACGAGGTTGAGCCCCCCGTCGATCACGGTGTCATCCACGTCGGAGTCGCTGAGGTTCCGGCCTCCCTCGAACAACTGCGTGACGAGCATGTACTCGCGGTTCGGGGTCAGCTCGACGACTCCGTAGGTTCGCGCGACGCCAACCCCTGCGTCGCGGAGGGAGCGGAGCGCATAGTCCTCGTACGTCACGAGCCGCCGCACCGAGCCCATCGGCGTCTCGTCCTCCAGCTGGCCGTAGAGGACCTCTCGGACCACGCGATACCAGCGGTCGGCGCGCGCATGACTGGTGGAATACACCTTCGCGAACACGCGGGTGCCGTCGTCCAGGGTCATCCGCAACGGGGAGGACCCGCCCGAGCCCTCCAGGCCGAACGGCTCGACGTTCGTCACGGTCAGCCCGAGCTGGTCGCGCATCGCCCGGACGATCGCCTCCCCGCGCTCGCCCCCGAGGTCGAGATGGGCGGCGTTCCCCCCGCGCCGCAGCGTCACCGGGAACACATCCTCCGGCACGAACGTTCGGAAGGCCGCCCCGGCGAGGACGCTGGCGAACACCCACGAGAAGCCCATCGGGATGACGTAGTCGGTCGCCAGGATCAGCTCGGCCACGACGACCAAGAACAGGGCTCCATGCAGGAGCCATGTGGCGGTCCGCCGAGCGGCCCCGCGTGGCACGAGCACGAGCGAGATGCCGACGAGGGTGATCGCGAGCGCCGCGAGCGACAGGGACGGGAACGCGTACGTTCCGGCGTCGGCGAGCACCGGCACGTCGGGGGGTGCCAGCTCCACGTGGAGCGCTCGGGCGACCACCCAGTCCGTGACCACGAACGTCGTGAGGAACACCACGAGGTGTCGGAGGCGCCCGAGGACCGCGAGTGCGAGGACCGTTCCCCATCGCAGGACCATGATCAACGGGACGGCGATGAGGAGCTCCATAGCCTTCGCGACGTCGACGAGCGTCGGCGTTCGCAGATCGGCCGCGGCGTCGGTGACCGCTTGATCGACGCCGGTCAAGGCATCGGTCGCCTCGCCGATCGCCAGGAGGACGCCGAGGAGCACGACGCCGAGCAGCCCCCACGCCCAGCGCTGCCAACCGATCCCGCGCACGAGCGGTGGCGGCTCGCCCGAGGGGCGGCGACGACGGGCCTTCTGAGCCACTCCCGAGAGGGTGGTGTCCTCAGACATCACGGGCACGCTACTCCTGAGGCGGCACGAGCGCGGAGATCATCATGCCGAGCCCGGCACCGCCGACGACATCGTGAGGGAGGTGGGCCCCGACGTACATCCGCCCGTATCCGGTGATCCCGGCGACCGCGAGCAGCAGTGGGCGGGCCCACATGGGCACCGCTTCGCGGCCGACGAAGGCGAGCGTGGTCGCGACTGCCATATGCCCCGAGACCCAACCCAGGTCACCAGTGATCCCTTCGCGAACGCGCACCTCGCCGAGCACTGCCTCGGGGCGTGCCCTTCCTGCGAGCGGTTTCGCCGCCTTCGCACCCAGCCAGGCGGCGGTCCCCGAAGCGAGGAGCGACGTCGCCAGGCGTCGGCGACCCGACAGGAGCGCCACCGCGGCGACGGCCGGGACCGTTGCAAACGTCCCGGCCTGCATGATGATGCGGACGGGGACGCGGATCCGGTCGCTGGCCCCGTTCACACCACGGAAGATCCGCTCTTCGTACGCGGGCAGCCGCCCACCTTTCGCCTCGACGTAGCTGCCGAGGAACAGAGCGCCACCCACTCCGAATCGGAGGGCGCGTCGAGCGCTCGGGAACATCCGCATCGACACGAGGTCCGTCAGACCTGCACGCGGTGACCCGGATCGAAGTCACCGATCGGTCGGTCGGCGCGCTTGCCTGCTCGCCGCCAAGGGAGGGTCCCCTCGAGCTCGATCTCGAGGGAGAAGCTGAGGAACGTCCGGACCAGCACGACCAGTCCCAACGTCAGGGCGCTCTCCAGCGTCGTGTCGACCGTGATCGTGAGCACGATGTCGGCGATGATCAGGACCTCGAGTCCCAGCAGGATCGCTCGACCGATCGCCTGACGAACGCGTTCGAACGCTCCCTCGCGCCGTCCGCGCGCCACCGCGAGGACATATCCCGCAAGCGCGGCGATCGAGCCTGCAACCAGGATCGCCACCCCCACGATCTCGAAGCCGTGGACGACTGTCTCCATCCACTCCTCGAACGTCATGCGCTCCCTCCGTCCGTCGCGCCGCTCAGTGTCGCGGATGGGTCAATCATGGGGCTTCATCCGAATCGGATGATTCTGCCGAGTGTCGCACGCACTGATCGCAGGTCACCGTGAGGCGGATCAGCCCTCTTCGGTTGCGGACTGACGCTTCCGACCCAGCTTCGCCGCGTGGACGAATGCGTTGACCCCGACACCGAGGATCACCAGGTCGAGGAGCATCTGGAACATCACCACGACACGGGCGC
>CBHFMJ010000281.1:0-2949 GCA_965994715.1 uncultured bacterium
CACCCCGAGGACGAGGACGATCGAGAGTCCGATCACGGCCCGGACCAGGCTGATCGCCAGGTTGGGGAAGACCTCGCCCCGTTGGAACTCCTCGATCAGGGCCTCGACGGTGCCGAGGGGCGACGGGATGTCCTCGAACGTCGACCCGGCCCATTGCCAGACGAGCAGGAACGCCACGCGCGCCGTGTACCGCGCGGCGCGATCCGAGGTGAGCCACCACCACCGAGACCGCGGCGGTGGAGCGAGCAGGAACTCCGGGATCTCGGCCGATCCGAGGCCGTCGACGGTCGCCACGTCGCTCACGACACCTGCTCCCTGGCTCCCGCGGGGTCGCGCCAGCGGAACACCCGTCGCTCCGCCGGCGCGATCAGGAGCCGTTCGACCAGGATCACGAACAGGACGAAGAAGAACATCCACGCGAGCAGGTCGACGACCGAGTAGATCTGGAACGACTTCTCGAGCTGGTACCCGACCCCCAGGTAGCCGCCGAACGTCTCCGCCAGGGCGGCCAGCTTCCACGAGTTCGCGAACGAGACGCGGCCGCTCGCGAAGAGGAACGGCACCACCGAGGGGACCACGATGCTCCGGAGCGTCCTGCGGCTGCTCCGCCGGAACGACCGGCTCATCGCGAGGAGCCCGCGATCCACCGATTCCACGCCGGCCGCGACGTTGATCGCGATGCCGGTGAACGCCTCAAGCGCCACCACGAACGCCGGCCCCCACGGGCTGATCCCGAACACGACGATCGCGATCACCGCGTACACGAGGAGCGGCACGTTCGCGAACAGGTAGACGAAGTCGTGGAAGAACGCGCGGGCGTAGCGGTAGCGGCCCATCAACATCCCCACCGGGATCCCGATGATGAGGGCCATCGCCCAGCCGGCCATCGTCTTCAGGAAGCTGCTCAGGAAGTTCGTGAAGACGACGCCCGAGACGAGGAGCTCCCACATCCGCTGCGCCACCGCGAGCGGCGACGGCAGGATGAACGGCTCGAGGACCGTTGACCAGTACGCCCAGACGGCGATGAAGCTGGCCGCGCCGAGCAGGGAGTAGAGGACCTTCGCGCGCGTGCGCCGGCCGCTCGAGGCGAGCGCATCGATCGCCTCCTGCTCGAGCTCCTCGAGGGTCTTCTCGGTCTCGACGGTCGCGGCCATAAGGGAGAGGACGGTGCCGGCATCACTTACGCGACGCCGGCACCGGATCGCTCGCTAGAAGCCCTCCGGACAGGGCTCGCCTTCCGGATCCTCCATCACTTCGTGCCGAGGGAACTCCGCGTCCGCCGGGATAACTTCAGCGTCCTGGACGAGGTCGAAGACCGGGCGCTCGCCCTCGATCCACTCCTCGGTCAGGTAGGGGCTCTCGACGAACCAGTCGAAGGTGTTCTCGAAGTAGTCCTTCATGAACTGCGCCTCGGCCTCGGTCTCGACCGCGAAGTGCTGGGGGTACGTATCGATGATCTCGTCGCGGTTCTCGGCCCACTGGACCATCGCGCAGTCCCACACCTCCTGGAAGAAGGCCGCCGCTTCGGGATTCGCGTCGAACCATTCGGCTCGGGACACGAACGCGTTGCTGAGCACACCCTCGTGGCCGGGCACGATCTCCTCGCCGTAGAGCTGCGACGCGGACTTCCCGTCGTACATCACCGTGAGATCCCCCGATGCCATGTCCGGGATCACCTGGGTCGGGTCGAGGATCCCGGCGCACGCCTCGTCCTCGCGGAGCAGGTTCGGGATCACCTGGTAGTCGGCCGTGACGATCCCGATGTCATCGGAATCCTCCGCGACCTCGCGGCCGTCGATCGCGTTGATCAGCGACCCCCAGATGATCGTGTTCCCGGTCACGGACTCCGTCGCGATCTTGCAGCCGGCCGGGAAGTCGGATGCCGTCTGGTACTCGGGGTGCGCCGTCACGAGCACGTCCTTGTTCATATTGAACTGGCCGAACGTGACGGTCTCGATGCCCTGCTCCTCGAGGAGCGGAGTCTCGTACGTGCCCGTCGAGACGACGTCGGCATGACCCCCGGCGAACGTCGCCCACTCGTCCCACGTGGCGAGCTGGATGATCCGGAATCCGGACTCCTGCTCCATCGCCTCGAGGATCCCCTGGTCCTTCATCCAGTCCCAGGCCGGGTCCGGCGCGAACGTGAACCGGATGATGTTGCTCTCTTCGCCTCCGCCACCGCCGCCACCTCCGCCGCCACCGTCGTCGCCGCACGACACCGCGAACAGCGTTGCGGCAGCAAGGACCGCGATACCGCGAAGCACCCTGCGTCCAGCCATGTGGAGCCCCCTCCCCGTGCTATCGGGCCCGATCAGGTGACGCACTCTATAGAATATGCGATAAGTTGTCCAGGCAGAAGGGGTCCGACGGCCAGGTGGGATCCATGAGCGACACGAGTGGTCGTCGAGATCACCTCCGCGGCCTCGCGCTGTGTGCGATCGGCGTCGTGGTAATCAGCCCCGACGCCCTGATCGTCCGGTCGGTGGAAGCGAACGCGTGGACCACGGTGGCGTGGCGAGGGATCTTCACCGTCGTCGGCACCGTCGCGCTGCTCCGCCTCCTGCGTCCGGCTGATGGTCACCGCTCATGGCGACCCACCGGGCCCCACATGTTCGCCGGTGCGCTCTTCGCGGCGGCGAGCATCGCGTTCGTCTCGGCGCTCGATCGGACGGATGCGGCGAGCGTGTTGGTGATCATCGCCGCGGGTCCGTTGATCGCGTCGGTCCTGGGACGTGTCTTCCTCCGCCAGCGGGCGGCCGCGAGGACGTGGCTGACGGGGATCGCGGTGGTGGCAGGCCTCTCACTGATCCTCGGCGGGAGCATCGGGCAGGGCGACCTCGACGGCGACCTGCTCGCGCTGGCCGGCGCCACTTGCTTCGCCGGCTACCTGACGGTCTCCCGAGCGGCGCGGCCCGCCGACATGACGCCGGCGATCGCGATCGGCGGGGT
>CBHFMJ010000282.1:0-2939 GCA_965994715.1 uncultured bacterium
GCGGCCGCGGCGTTCCGCAGCGACTCCGCGTCGATCGGCTTCACGCTGTAGCAATCGAGCACACGCGCCTCGATCCCGTCGGCCGCGAGCCGATCGGCGGCCTCAAGCGACTCGTGGACCGTGATGCCCGCACCGACGAGCGTCACGTCGTCGCCCTCGCGGAGGGTCTTCGACCCGCCGATCGGGAAGTCCTCCTCGGGTCCGTACAGGACCGGCGTGGCCTCTCGCGTCGTGCGGAGGTAGGAGATGCCGCGGAGGTCGGCCATCGACGTCACGAGCCCCACCGTGGCGTTCCCGTCGGAGGGGTAGAGGACGGTCGTCCCGTGGATCGCGCGGAAGGCGGCGAGGTCCTCGAGCGCCATCTGGGAGGGGCCGTCCTCGCCGATCGACACCCCCGCGTGCGATCCGCACAGGCGGAGATCCGCCCGCCCGATCGACGCCATCCGGATCTGGTCGTAGGCGCGCGTGAAGAACGCGCCGAACGTCGCGGAGAAGGCGGTGATGCCGAGCGCGTACAGGCCCGTCTGCGTCCCGATCAAGGTCTGCTCGGCGATGTACATCTGGAAGAAGCGGTCCGGGGCGACGGCCTCTGCATCCTCCGTGTAGGTGGAGTTCCCGACCTCGCCGTCCAGGACGACGAGGTCGTCGCGCTCGCCGGCGAGCCACCGCAGGGTCTCTCCGAAGGCCTTGCGGGTGGCGATCGGCTCCGCGTAGGTGGGTGCGGGCGCGCCCGCCGGCCCGGCCCGGCCCGCCGGCATCCACGGTTCGGGCTTCTGCGGCGTGATCGTGAGCGAGCGCACGCCTCCCAGCTCTTCGATCGCACGAACGGCCAGATCCTCCGGGAAGGCCTTCCCGTGCCAACCGTCCCGGTTCGCGACCTCGGCGACGCCGTGCCCCTTCTCGGTCCGCGCCACGACCATCGTCGGTCGATCTGCCTCGGCGGCCGAACGGTAGGCCGCGTCGATCGCCGTCACGTCGTGTCCGTCGATCGAGAGCGCGTGCCACCCGTACGCGTGCGCGCGCGCGACGAAGACGTCCGCATCCCAGCCGTGCATCGTCGGGCCGCGCTGGCCGAGCCGGTTCAGGTCGAGCACGCACGCGAGGTTGGAGGCGCGGTGGTGCGCCGCCGCCTCCACCGCCTCCCAGATCGATCCCTCGGCTGCCTCGGAGTCCCCGACCATGACCCAGACCCGCGCGGGGCTGTCCCACAGTCGCATCCCGAGCGCCATCCCCAGCCCGATCGCCGGTCCCTGACCGAGCGATCCGGTGGCGGCCTCGACCCACGGCAGCTCGGGGACCGGGGCAGGGTGTCCCTGGATCGGGGATCCGAGTCGCCGCAGGGACAGCAGCATCTCGTCGTCGATCGCGCCGATCGCCTTGAACACGGCGTAGAGCAGCGGCGAGGCATGGCCCTTCGACAGCACGAAGCGGTCGTTCGCGGCACCGTGCGGGTCGGCGAGGTCGGTTCGCAGGTGATCGGCGAACAGGACCGCGGTCAGATGCGCCGCGGACATCGACGAGCTGGGGTGACCCGACCCGGCCGCGGTCGTGCATCGGATGCTGTCGACGGCCAGCTGGGCGGCGAGCTCGGTCCAGAGCTCCGCGCGATCGTCCGTCCCGGTCCTGTCGCCCATGCCGTGCATCTCCTCCCCCTCGGCGTTCCGATCCGTGCTCGCGGGAACGCGGCGCCGAGAGCCTACCGGCAGGGCTCGAGGCGTCGCCGCGGGCGGTACTCTCGAAGAAGGAGGTGCATCGCACGATGCTCACGTTCCGCGACCTGGGCGTTTCGGAGGCCGTCGTCCGCGCGCTCGAGGCCCGCGGGATCGAGTCGCCGTTCCCGATCCAGGTGATGGTGATCGAGGACGCCACCTCGGGGAGGGACACGCTCGCGAGGTCCAAGACGGGGTCCGGCAAGACGCTCGGGTTCGCGATCCCGATCGTCGACCAGATCGATCCCCGTGTGGAGCGACGCCCGGCCGCCCTCGTGCTGACGCCGACCCGTGAGCTCGCCCAGCAGGTCAGCGACGAGTTCGAGGACATCGCTCGGGCGCGGAAGCTCCGGGTCATGGCCGTCTACGGCGGCACGAGGGTCAGGGAGCAGTCGAAGGGGGTGACCTCCGCGCACATCCTGATCGCAACCCCGGGCCGGCTGGACGACCTCGTCGAGCGCGGCCTCGTCGAGCTCGGCGGCGTGCAGATCTTCGTCCTCGACGAGGCCGACCGGATGCTGGACATGGGGTTCCAGCCGCAGGTCGATCGGATCGTGCGCCACCTGCCGAAGGATCGGCAGACGATGTTCTTCTCCGCGACCCTCGACGGCGCGATCGGCCGGATCGCCGAGGTGTACACACGGAACCCGATGCGTCACGAGGTCGGCTCCGTCGAGATGCGCTTCGTGGAGGAGGCCGACCACCGGTTCATCCCCGTGGCGCCGCAGGACAAGCTGTCCACCCTGGCCCGGCTCGCCTCGGAGGCGTCGGGCTCGACCCTCGTGTTCGTGAACACGAAGCGTGCCGTCGACCACCTGGCTCGGCAGCTCCGCGCCGAAGGAGTCACGGTCGTCGCGATGCACGGCGATATGACCCAGCAGGCTCGGGAGCGTGCGCTCAGCCGGTTCGAGGACGGACACGTCGGGATCTTGGTCGCGACGGACGTGGCCGCCCGGGGTCTCGACCTCGAGCGGATCACCTTGGTGGTGAACTACGACCCTCCCAAGGACGACAAGGGCTACGTCCACCGGGTGGGACGCACGGCTCGCGCCGGCAGGTCGGGGACGAGCATCACGTTCGTCACGCCGGAGCAGCTCGGCGACGTGAGTCGGATGGCGGCACGGCTCGACCTGCACGCGGAGTTCGAGCAGGAGGGGATGAAGGTGTCGCCCCCGCGTGTCGTGTTCAGCGGCGGTGCGCGCGGGAAGCGGAGCGGGCTCCGGCCGCGTC
>CBHFMJ010000283.1:0-2858 GCA_965994715.1 uncultured bacterium
CGATGCGGCGGCGCCCCTCGCCTTCTCGACTGTCAGCTCTCGCGGAGGCTCCCCGTGTCCAGGTCTAGCGATCGCCGGAGCGACGGCGCGAAGGGCGACCTCCGCGAAGGACGGCGACCGCTCCTCCGGTTCTACGAGCTGTTGGTGACCGTCCCGTTCCTCGCCTTCCTCGCGTTCGAGATGTATCACGACCCCTCCGCGTTCACCGGCTGGTCGAACCTGCTGCCGATCCTGGTGTGGATCGTGGCGATCATGGTCGTGGACCTCATGCCGGTCCCGATGGCGATGTCGTTCGACTTCAGCCTGAGCTTCCCGCTTGAGCTGTCGGTCGCGCTGCTCTATCCGCCGCCCGTCGCCGCATTGATCGTGCTGCTCGGCTCAGCGGACGTCCGTGAGTTCCGGCGACAGATCCCTCCGCTCACCGCGATGTTCGTGCGCTCCCAGATCGCCCTAGCGGTGCTCGCGGAGAGTCAGGTGTTCCGGGGACTCACAGACCTCGATGACGGTTGGTTCGTCGTGGGTCCGACGGTCCTCCTCGCAGCGATCGTCGGGTATACGGTCAACACGATCCTCGTCGCCGAATGGCAGGCGATCAAGAGCCGCGCGACGCTGGACGCGATCCTTCGTCAGATGCACAGCGGCGTGCTCGGCGAGTTCGTGGTCTCGTACATGGGTCTGGCCCTGTTCAGCGTCCTCGTCGCGATCACCACGCAGACGATCGGCTTGTGGGCGATCGCCGTGTTCATCGCCCCGCTCGCCTTCGCATGGCAGATGCTCCACCGCACGCACTCCCTGAAGATCGCGTCCGAGGAGCTCGCCGAGAAGCAGCGCGAGAACGAGTACCAGGCGTTCCATGATCATCTGACCGGGCTCCCGAACCGGCTCCTGTTCCGGCTGCAGCTCGGGGATGCGATCGAGGAAGCGGCCGCGAACGGGGGCCGCCTCGCGGTGATGCTGATGGATCTCGATCACTTCAAGGAGGTCAACGACGCCCTCGGCCACCACGTGGGCGACCGGCTTCTCGCCGCCGTCGGACCGAGACTCGCCGAGACCATCAGAGAGGAAGACCTGATGGCGCGCCTCGGCGGCGACGAGTTCGGCGTCTTGGTCCGAGACGTCGCGGACGATGAAACCGCGATAGGGATCGCCGACCGCTTGATCGAAGGGCTCCATCACTCGGTGACGGTCGACGAGCTCGACCTGGACGTCTCGGCGAGCATCGGCATCTCGTTCTACCCGGACCACGCGTCCGACGCTGACACGTTGCTCCGCCACGCCGACGTCGCGATGTACGCGTCGAAGGAGACCGGGACGACGTTCGAGGTCTACGACGAGTCGATCGACACGCACAAGCCCGAGCTGGTCAAGCTCGTGAGCCAGGTCCGCCCCGCGATCGATGACGAGCAGTTCCGGATGTACTTCCAGCCGAAGATCCGGCTCTCCGACGGCCGGGTCGCGGGCGCGGAGGCGCTGATCCGCTGGCACCACCCAACCCTCGGACGTCTCTCGCCCGCCGCCTTCATCCCGATGGTGGAGAAGACGGTGCTGCTCCAGCCGCTCACGCATTGGGCGCTGAACGATGTCCTGCGCGTCTGGCGCCGGTGGTCCGACGAGGGGATCAAGATCCCGGTGGCCGTCAACGTCTCCCCGAGGACCCTGCTCGATCAGGACCTCCCTCAGGTCGTCGGGGACCTCCTGGCCCGCTGGGGCGTGCCGCCCAGGTACCTCCGTCTCGAGCTGACCGAGAACTTCCTCGTGGCCGACTCCGGTCGCTCCGACGCGGTCCTGAACGGCCTCTCACAGGTGGGCGTGGGCCTTTCGATCGATGACTTCGGGACGGGTTTCTCCTCGCTCTCCTACCTGAAGCGGTTGCCGATCGAGGAGATCAAGATCGACCGGTCCTTCGTGTCCCACATGCTGGAGCGCGTCGAGGACTTCACGATCGTCCGGGCAACGGTAGAGCTCGGGAGGAACCTCGGGCTGCGGGTGGTCGCTGAAGGCGTCCAGGATCGTGACACGTTCGATCGGCTCGGTGACTTCGGGTGCGACGAAGCGCAGGGCTTCTACATCGCCCGGCCGTTGGAGCCGGAAGACTTCTGGCGCTGGCTGTCGCATCGGGAGATGTCCGGCGAGGCCCTCGATCCGTCGCTCGCGGACGTGCCGTCCCTCCACGGATCGCTCCGCGCCGTCTAGAATCCCTCTCGATGCCCCGTCGCGATGCGACCGGGGCTGTTCGCGTTGTGTGTTCGCGTTTTCGGGAGGTGGGATGTCGCTCCGGGATGTGCTCGATGCGCTGGTGAGTGCCGCGGCCATCGAGCGCCTCCTGCTTTCGCGAGAGCGACCGATCGTCGCGAAGGTCGACGCCGGACAGGACGCGCTCCTGGCGGCGCTGGCGGTCGCGCTGGACGCCCCGCTCATGGTCGTCACCCCCGGCCCTCGCGAGGCAGAGGACCTGGTCCCCGAGGTCGGCGCGTACCTCGGTCCGGACCGCGTGGCGCTCCTGCCGGCGTGGGACGCGCTGCCGTACGAGGGGATGGATCCGGCGCCGGAGGTGGCGGCCCGCAGGGCCGACGCGGTCGGGCGCCTCCGCGGAGCGTCGGGACCCTTCGTCGTCGTAGCTCCCTTCCTGGCCGCGATGCAGGCGATCCCTCCGACCCTCGGCACGGCACGGACGGTGCAGCTCGCGGCCGGCATCGAGCTCGCGCCCGACGCCCTCGCGGAGCGACTCTCGGAGCTCGGCTACGACCGCGTGGACGTGGTGGAGCACCGTGGCGAGTTCGCCGTCCGTGGCGGGGTCGTCGACGTGTTCCCGGGCATCGCCCGGCGCCCGGCGCGGCTCGAGTACTGGGGCGACGAGA
>CBHFMJ010000284.1:0-2812 GCA_965994715.1 uncultured bacterium
GATCCTCCGAGGCGAAGCGGAAGTCCTGGTCGAAGCGGGCCATCCGCTGGTCGTGGGTCACGGCAGGCGAGCAGCGGCCGAGTACCGTTTCCCGCCATGCCGGACGAGCGGCGGCTCCTCGCGATGGACGACGGGGTGAGGATCGCCCTCTCTCTGCACTTCCCGGACGAGCATCCGCCTCCCTGGCCCGTGATCCTCGAGGCGCAGCCGTACCGGAAGGACGACTTCTCGGACTCCACGGCGATCTACCGGCGTCTGGCTGACGAGGGCGGCCTCGCCGTGTGCCGAGCCGACGTCCGCGGCACGGGATCGTCGGAGGGTGTCGCCGAGGACGAGTACAGCGACCGCGAGTGGCTCGACCACGAGAGGACGATCGCGTGGCTCGCCCAACAGGAGTGGTCGAACGGCAACGTCGGGATGTGGGGCACCTCGTACTCGGGCTTCAATGCGCTCCAGATGGCGGTCCGGCAGCCGCCGGCGCTGAAGGCGATCATCCCGATCTTCGCCACCGACCGGCGGTACACCGACGACGTCCACTACGGCGGCGGCGCCCGGCGCGGCATCGACATCCTCGACTACCCGACGTACATGGTCGCGTTCAACGCGCTGCCACCGGTTCCGTTCGCCTACGGCGAGGGATGGCGCGAGGAGTGGCGTCGACGGATCGATGCCAACGAGCCGTGGGTGCTGCACTGGCTCGAACACCAGAACGAGAACGCGTACTGGCGCCGCGGCTCGAGCATCAACGCGTACGATCGCATCGAAGCGGCCACGCTCGTGATCGCCGGACACGCCGACGGCTACCGGAACATGGCGTTCCGTGCCTTCGAACGACTCCGCGGTCCGAAGCAGATCCTGTTCGGACCGTGGGCGCACTGGAGCCCGCGGGTGTCGATGCCGGGGCCGCGCATCGACCACGTGCCGGTGATGATCGACTGGTGGAACCGATGGCTCCGCGAGGACCCCTCGATCGACACGGGTCCCGCGATCGCGATCTACGTCCGACGCTGGACCGAGCCCGAGCCCGACACCGATTCGTACGCCGGCGAGTGGCGAGCCGAGCCGACCTGGCCGCCGGCCCGGCTCGTCGAGGATCGGAGGCCGCTCGCGAGCGCGGCGCGAGAGGCGGCCCCGCGCTCGGACGACGAGCTGCGGATCCGCGGGGACGTCGGTGTGACCGGCTCGATCTGGTGCGCGGGGTTGCCGCCGTTCGGACTCCCGTGGGACCAGCGCCCGGATGAGGCGTTCTCCCTCGTCTACGACTGGCCGGTCTCCGCCGAGATCGAGATCATGGGGCACCCGCGCGTCGAGCTGACCGTGTCGTCGTCGACACCGGTCGCGTACGTCTCCGCGAAGCTCTGCGACGTGGCGCCCGACGGTACCTCGGCGCTCGTAACCCGCGGCATACTGAACCTCACCCACCGTGCGTCGCACGAACGCCCCGAGGCGTTGCCGACCAGCGAGCCCATCCGGGCGTCGATCGAGCTGGACGCCACGGCCTACGAGTTCGGACCCGGGCACCGGATCCGGCTCGACCTGGCCCCGAGCGACTTCCCCTCGTCGTGGCCACCGCCCCGGGCCGGGACGATCGTCGTCGACCGAGCCGCGTCAACGCTCGTTCTCCCGACGCTGGAGGGACCACCCGTCGCTCCCATGCCGGAGTTCGTCCCCGGAGCCGCGGAGGGGAAAGCGCCCGATCGCGTCCGGTGGGAGATCCACGAGGATGTCCTCGCCCGCGAACGAGCCGTCGAGATCGACCACGGCGGCGTCCGCGGTCGGGTCGGCATCACCGAGACCGCGGACCGCTACCATGGCGAGATCCGGGTGCGGTGGGACGACCCCGGGCATTGCACCGCGACGGCCGGCGCGGAGCTCGAGCTGGCCTGGCCCGAAGCGACGGTCCGCGCCGAGTCTCGAACCATCCTCCGGTCCGATCCGGAGTCGTGGAACCTCGCGATCGAGCTCCAGGTCTACGACGACGACGAGCTGATCGCCGAGCGGCGATGGGAGCGCACCACACCGCGCGACCTGCAGTAGCGGGGGCTCAGCTCGCGCGTGCCCGCCACGCGTCGAGCAGCTCACCTTCCTTGTCCGGCGGCACGCCCGCCGCGAGCGGAGGTCCACCTCGATCGCGATCCCAGGCGAGGGTGTCCGCGATCGTGCGATCGAACGGGCGGGGACGCAGCCCCGCCGCCGTCGCCTTCCCGGCGTCGTAGGCGTGGAACCCCGGCTGATGGGGATGCCACATCGGGAACCAGGTCTCGTGGATCTCCCCGAGCGCCCGCACGAACGTGGGATCGACCCACACGATCGAGGTGTCCGCGCCCGCCGCGCTCCGCGCGCCGTCCACCACGTCGGCCGTCGTCGCCGGCTCGGCCGGCCCGACCACGCCATACGTAGTGGAGTCGCGTGCCTCCATCCGATCGATGACGAACGCGCCGAGGTCGCGCGCGTCGATCCCCTGGATCGGCGCGTCCGGCGGGCCGGCGGCGAGCATCTCCCCTCCGGCGGCTGCCCGGCGCAGCCACCACGTGAAGCGGTCGGTGGGGTCGTGTGGCCCGACGATGTACCCCGGACGGATCACGAGCAGCCTGTCGCCGAACCGAGCCGCGGCCTCCACCTCGCACGCCACCTTGAGGGGCCCGTAGGTCTCCTCGGTCACGTCCTCCGTGTCCGGGTACGGCGGCGCATGGATCGGTGTGTCCTCCGTCGCCCCGACCGGTAGGTCGTCCGGATGGACCGACAGCGAGGACACCAGCGTGGAGTGGTCGATGCCGTCGCCGATCGTGTCCGCGAGCTCGCGGCCCGCGCG
>CBHFMJ010000285.1:0-2795 GCA_965994715.1 uncultured bacterium
GGAGCACAGGATGGACGAGCGAACGACCGATACGGATGATCGGACCACGGCGACGGAGGACCTGTCCGAGGGGAGCGAGGACGTCCTCGAGCTCCCCGAGAGCGGGACGGAGGCAGGGCCCCTCTTCGCCGACGAGCAGAGTGCCTCGTATCGGAGCCGCTGGGACGAGATCCAGGCGCGATTCGTGGACGATCCCCGGGGTGCCGTCGGGGAGGCCGACGAGCTCGTGAGCACCGTGATCGGCGAGCTCGAGTCGTCGTTCCGCTCGCGGAGGGACTCCCTGGAAGCGGGCTGGCAAGAGGGTGATGAGACGTCGACGGAGAGCCTTCGCCTCGCCCTACAGGCGTATCGGTCCTTCTTCGGCCGCCGGCTCAACACGTAGGGAACCTGATCGTCTCGATTTGACTCGGAGCGAAACGAGGTTCACCCTCGGAGCAACACTTGTACGAGGGGGTGTCCCTATGGGGCGCAGCGTCTGGCAGCGAAGTGTGACCCGTGACGAGCAGCTCGTCTCCCTGCGCCACATCCGATGGAGCGCCAGCCGTGCGGCGCGGCGGGTCGTTCTCGCCGTCGTCGTGGTGTCGCTCGCGATCATCGGGACGGTTGCTCCCGCGGGCGCCAGGTCAGATCGGAGCGTGATCAACCGATCACTCTCGCAGGCTGACGCATCGGGAGACGCAGTCCTGACATGGAGCGAGCACGCGGGCGACGCGGCCCTCGCCTCCTGCCTCGCCCCCACCGGCAACCCCCTGTTGGAATCGCGCATGTACGCGATGACGCACGTGGCCATCCACGACGCCCTGAACGCGATCGATCGGCGCTACGAGCCGTACGCCTTCTTCGGACACGCGAGGCGCCGCACATCCACCGATGCCGCGGTCGCCACGGCAGCGCACCACGTCCTCGTGCCGGTCCTCGGCCAGTTCCCGTCCCCACCGCTCCCGCAGACGTGCATCGACGCGGGGATCGCCAGCGTCGAGGAGGACTACGAGGCCGCGCTCGACGCGATCCCGAACGGTCGGCAGAAGCGGAGGGGCGTGCGGGTGGGAGCCGCGTCCGCCGCCGCGATCCTCGCGCTCCGAGCCGACGACGGTTCGGACACCCTCTTGGTGGACACGAACTACCTACAGGGCGACGAGCCCGGCGAGTACCGGTTCACGCCCGGCACCCCGTTCGCGTTCGCGCCAGGTTGGGGGGACGTCACCACGTTCGTGCTGAGAGACAGCTCCCAGTTCCGCGCGGACCCGCCCTACGACGTGACCTCGAGCGCCTACACCGCGGACTACAGAGAGGTGAAGCGCCTCGGTGGCGACGACATCACCACGCCCAGCCAGCGCACGGACGAGCAGACGGAGATCGCCCTGTTCTGGGTGGAGAGCTCGCCGCTGCAGTGGAACCGGATCGCGAGGATCGTCTCCGCCGACCAAGGGCTCGACGAGTGGGAGAACGCGCGACTGTTCGGCCTGCTCAACATGGCCCTCGCAGACGGCTACATCGGCTCGTTCGAGACGAAGTACCTCTACAACTTCTGGCGACCCGTCACGGCGATCCAGCTCGCGGCCACCGACGGCAACCCCGACACCGTCGCCGACCCGAACTGGACACCGTTGGTGACGACGCCTCCGATCCCGGACCACGACTCGGCGCACAGCGTCGAGGGAGGCGCGGCGACAGCGGTGATGCGGCGGTTCTTCGGTACCGACCAGATCAGCTTCGAGACCTGCAGCCTGACGCTCCCGGCCGGGAGCACGTGCAACGACGCGTCGTCCGTGACACGTTCGTTCTCGAGCTTGTCCCAAGCGGCACGGGAGAACGCGCTCGCTCGAATCTACGTCGGGTTCCACTTCCGGAACGCGGTCAACGATGGGGTCGAACACGGCCGGAAGATCGGCAACCGTGCGGCGAACCTGTTCCTGCTCCCCGTAGGCTAGGCTTCGCGCGGCTCGCGCGGGGAGGCGGCTCGAGGAGGAGATGGATCGCAGCGACCCTTCGTACAAGGGCCAGCGCGGCTACAACCGCTTCCTCCTCGCGATCTACGACCCGTGGGTGCTGGGCTTCATGACCCGCGCGGTCTGGAAGGTCCCGGTCCCGCCCGGCGTCGAGCGCTATCGCCGGCTCATGGGACGACGGCACCTGGACGTCGGCCCCGGCACGGGCTACTTTCTCGAGAAGGCCGCCCCGCCGGCAGGGACCGAGATCACCCTGCTCGATCCGAACCCGAACGTGCTCAGGAAGACGTCACGAAGGCTCGCGGCGATGCACCCGGTCACCGTCGAGGCCGACGTGATGAAGCCACTGCCGGTCGAGGGACCATTCGACTCGGCGGCGCTGAACTACGTGCTCCACTGCCTCCACGGACCCCAATCGAACAAGGCCGTCGCGATCCGGAACATCGCCGACGTCCTCACGCCCGATGGCGTGCTCTTCGGCGGCACCGTCCTCGGCCTCGAGGAACGGCACCGGCCGCAGGCTCGCGCATTCCTGCGCGCGGCCAACCGGCTGGGTGACTTCGACAACCTCGGGGACACGGCCGAGGGGCTCCGTCGGATCCTGGAGGAGTCGTTCGAGACGGTGGAGATCGAGGTGGTCGGGTCGGGCGCGAACTTCATCGCCACGGGCCCAAGGTCAGCTGATTCGAACCGGGAACGGCATCACGGCGCGTGAGGACGAGGAATACACTTCGGTAGGTGCAGCGACGCACCCATGGGCAGCGTCTCGGAGCCGTTCTGTTCACCGATATCGTGGGCTCGACGGCGATCGCCGCCGAGATGGGCAACACGCGGTGGGTCGAGCGC
>CBHFMJ010000286.1:0-2778 GCA_965994715.1 uncultured bacterium
CCTCGTCCACGAGCGACCCCGGCGGCTCCTACGAGATCCTGCCGAGCGCCTCGGTGGAGCCGCCGAGCGCGTTCGAGGCGCTCGGGGGCGAGGAGTTCATCTTCGATGTGCAGGGGCATCTCCTCGAGTACCATCTGAACCCGGTCCTGAACGGTGAGAGCTTCTGGGAGGCGTTCCCGCAGAAGGACTGCGGCGAGGACGACCCTCGCGTCTGCTACTCGATCGAGCACTTCCTCGAGCTGATGTTCCTCCGCTCGGATACCAACATGCTCGTCCTCTCCTCGCTCCCGATCTTCCCCGAGGGCAGCCCGCTGTCACCGGAGATCATGGATATCACCCGGCAGACGGTGGAAGGGCTTTGCCGGGACGAGCGGATCCTGCTCCACGCGCAGGCGCTGCCCAACGTGGGCGGGCAGCGGGCCGCCCTCGACGCGATGGAGCACACAGCCAACCGCTACCCGGTGGCCGCCTGGAAAACGTTCACGCACTTCCCGGGAGCGTTCGAGGGCGACGGCAACGTGTGGTGGCTCGACGACCGCGACGGCGGCGACCTCGGAGAGCGGTTCATCCGTCAGGCCGTGGCCCTGGGCATCCCGACGATCTGCACCCATAAGGGGCTCTCACTCGGGAACGCGAACGCCTCGCCCGACGACATCGGGCCCGCGGCCAGGCGGCATCCCGACGTGAACTTCGTCGCCTACCACTCGGGCTTCGAGGCGGGGACGACGGAGGGGCCGTACACGCGCGAGACGGCGCACCTCGGCGTGAACCGCTTGATCGCCTCGATGGAGCGGGAGGGCATCGGTCCGAACGAGAACGTCTACGCGGAGATCGGCTCGACGTGGTGGTACGTGATGCGGTACCCGGATCAGGCCGCGCACGTCCTCGGAAAGCTCCTGAAGCACGTGGGGGAGGACAACGTGCTGTGGGGGACCGACTGCCTCTTCTATGGGTCACCGCAGCCTTTGATCCAAGCGATGCGCACGTTTCAGATCTCCGAGGAGCTCCGCGAGCGGCACGGGTACCCGAAGCTCACGAAGGAGATCAGGGCGAAGATCCTGGGGCTGAACGGCGCGGCCCTGTACGGCATCGAGCCCAACACGTCGACCTGCGAGTTCACGCGACGCGAGCTGGAGCAGCTCCGTCGGACCCTGCCCGGGAACACGATGGCGCTCGGGCCGAGAACGAAGGCCGGGGTCCAGGCGTTCCGCGACGACGACCGTCAGCTCTGGGCGACGACCGCGGACATGCTGCGGTAGAAGGTTCGTATCCTGGCGCGATGCCCAGGCGCCGGATCCGGCTGACCGCGCCCGCTGACGCGCTCAGCTCGACCTTCCGGGACATCCGCGCCGAGATCGGGATCCCTGAGTCCTTCCCGCCCGAGGTGCTCGCCGAAGCCGAGTCGTCGTCGAGGTCGCCTCGACTTCCGGACGTCGACCGCACCGAGATCCCTCTCGTCACGCTCGACCCTCCCGAGTCGATGGACCTGGACCAAGCGTTCCATCTGGAGCGGAGGGGTGGTGGGTTCCGGCTCCACTACGCGATCGCCGACCCATCCGCGTTCGTCACACCGGGCGGAGCGATCGACCGGGAGGCGCACCGCAGGGCTGAGACCGCCTACAGCCCGGATGCACGGACGCCGATGTACCCGCCGGCGATCTCCGAGGCGGCGGCCTCGCTGTTGCCCGATGGTCCGCGTCCGGCCGCCCTGTGGCGCGTCGACGTCGACGCGGAGGGGCTCGCTGTGGACGCCCAGGTCGAGCGTGCGATGGTCTCGAGCCGGGCGAAGCTCGGATACGCGGAAACGCAGGCAGCGATCGGCCGGGGGACCGCGGACCCGATGCTGGAGCTGCTCCCCGAGATCGGCTCGACCCTGCAGGAGGCGGAGCGTGCCAGGGGTGGGGCCAGCCTCGGCCTGCCCACGCAGGAGGTCGTGCCGGGTGCCGGCGGCTTCGGCCTGACCTTCACATCGCCGTTGCCGGTCGAGACGTGGAACGCGCAGCTCTCCCTGTTGACCGGTCGCGTCGCGGCCCGGATCATGCTGGACGGACGCGTCGGTGTGATCCGGACGATGCCGGCGCCCGATCCGCACGACGTCGAGCGGCTCCGCCGGGTCGCGACCGGGCTCGGTGTGGACTGGCCGGAGGCCATGACCTATCCGGAGCTCTTGCACACGATCGACGCGAGCCGTTCGACGGCGCAGTCGGTCTTCCTCCAGGAAGCCGCGGTCCTGTTCCGCGCCGCCGCGTACACGGCATTCGACGGGGAACCACCTCCCGACGATGAGCACGCCGCGATCGCTGCCCCCTACGCCCATTGCACCGCGCCGCTGCGGCGCCTGGTCGACCGGTACGTGAACGAGGTCTGCCTCGCTCTCGTCTCCGGGAGCGACGTGCCACCGTGGGCGCGCGGGGCGCTCCCGGCGCTGCCGATCGAGATGGCGCTCGGTGGGGAGAAGACCGGCCGTCTCGAGCGGACGATCGTCGACGCCGTGGAGGCGGCCGTTCTCGCGCCACTCGTGGGCCGCCGAGCCGACGCCGTGGTCGTCGACCTATGGAAGCGCGGCCGCGGCGAGGTCGCCCTGCGCGATCCGGCGGTGATCGGACCGTGCGACGACGTGCACGAGCTCGGGGCCCAGGTCCGGGTTCGCCTCGAGGAGGCTGATCTCGAACGCCGAGAGGTCCGCTTCGTCCGTGTGTAGATCAGGGCCGCGCCGACAGGTCGGTCGACGGGAGCTGGCCGCCCGGCGGGCCGCGGCCCCCGTGCGCGGCCGCGCCG
>CBHFMJ010000287.1:0-2759 GCA_965994715.1 uncultured bacterium
CGGTGGCGGCGGAGGGCACCGAGGACGACCTCGATCGCTACTGGGAGCGCTATCGCAGCGCCACCACGCCGCAGGAGGAGGAGCGATACCTCTTCGCGACGTCGCGATTCCCCGGCGACGCGGAGGTCGAGCGGATCCTCGGCGCGAGCATGACGGACGACATCCGGACCCAGGACGCGCCGTACCTGCTCGCTCGGTCCACCACCAACCGCGGCCAGGGGCCGAGGGTCTGGCGGTTCATCGCCGAGCACTGGGACGCGATGCAGGATCGGTTCGCGTCGTCCAACATCATCGGGCTCGTCTCAGGGATCCGATACCTCACGGATCCGGAGGCCGTCGCGGACGTCGACGCGTTCTTCCGCGAGCACGACATCCCGCAGAACCACCTGATGCTCCAGCAGGGACTCGAGCGGATGCGCGTGAACGCGAAACTCCGCGAGCGCGTGACCCCGGAGCTCATCGAGCGCTTCGGCGCTTAACGCGATATCGGCCCGTCACGGCCGGCGCCGGCCGAGGCATGGTCCTGGCGAACGCCCCCGATCCGAGGAACCCATCGCGGTGCCCGGGGCGTCCAACGGCTTTCGGACCCACTCGAAAGGAGTCCGCCATGCGGAACCGGTTCGCTCGCGCCGCAGCCGTCGCGATCCTCACCACGATCCTGCTCACGGTGGCGGCCGGGAGCGCCCTCGCCTGCGGCGGGCTGGTCACGCCCAACGGCACGGTCAGTCTGCTGAAGACCACCACGCTCGCGGCCTACCACGACGGGATCGAGCACTACGTGACCTCGTTCGAGTTCGCCGGCGAGGGTCAGGAGGTGGGCTCGATCATCCCGTTGCCCGGCGTCCCAACCGACGTGATCAAGGGTGGCGACTGGACCCTCCAACGCTTGATCCTCGAGACGCAGCCCCAGCTCGAGGCGCGGACCGCACTTGCGTTCTCCGCCGCGGATCAGGCCGCCGGCGCCGAGGTCATCATGACCAAGAAGATCGACGCCCTCGACATCACCGTGCTGAAGGGCGGCGCGGTGGAGGTCGGGAACTGGGCGCGCGAGCACGGCTACTACCTCCCGCCGGACGCGCCCGAGGTGCTCGCGTTCTACGCCGAGCGGAGTCCGATCTTCCTGGCCGCTCGCTTCAACGCGGAGCGCGCCGCGGACCGCGGCGTGCAGACCGGGCAGGGCACGCCGGTCCACATCGTGATCCCCACCCCCAGCCCGTGGGTGCCCCTCCGCATCCTGGCGCTCGGCCGGAAGGCCTCCGAGATCGTGCAGGCAGACGTCTACCTGCTCACCGACCGGCGGCCGGAGACACTTCCCCAGGCCGAGCGCTCGAAGGGATTCGACTCGAACCAGCGCGGGCTGATCCAGGAGGTGAGCGAGCCCGCGTCGACGACGCTCCTCGCCGACCTCCGATCCGACCGCGGGATGAAGTGGCTGCCCGAGAGCGACATGTGGCTCACCTATATCCGCATCAACGAGACGGCCGGCAACCTGAAGCACGACCTGGCGATCGACGCGAGCGGGTACGGGAGGCCGAGCCCCGTGGCCGCCGGCTACCCCGTTCCCTCGGGCGCCGCGCCGTGGCCGGTCGTCTGGACCGTGATGGCCGCGCTCACCGCGGTCATCGTCCTCATGGCGATCACGGATCCGGCCGCGAGGCGCGCCGTCTCGAGCGTGTTCCGTCGGTGAAGCTGCGGGCGGCGGCGGCCGCGGTGGCGCTGGTGCTCCTCGTCGGAGCGGCAGCGGCATCCCGCGGCGACGCCGCCCGCGCAACGAACGGGACCGTCCGGATCGCGATCCACTACTCGAAGTTCGATCCGGCCCATCTCGCCGTCGAGCCCGGCGAGACCGTTCGCTTCGTGATCGTGAACACGGACCCGATCGACCATGAGTTCATACTCGGCGACGAACGCGTGCAGCTCGTCCACGAGGAGGGGACCGAGGCGCACCACGCCCCTCGCCCGGGAGAGGTCTCCGTGCCGGCGGGGGAGACGGTCGTGACCACCTACACGTTCCCGGAGGTCGGCGGCTCGCTGATCTTCGGCTGCCACCTTCCGGGCCACTACGACTTCGGCATGCGAGGTCTCGTCACGATCGACTAGACGGGACGCCGACGACGGTTTGACAAGGTTCGCGGGTCGTCCATACCGTTCGGGTACGAACGAGTATCGGGGGAGGCCGGCACTGAGCGGGCGCGTCGAGGTCGAGGGCGTCGAGGTCTCGACCGATCACTGGATCGGCGGCGAGCGCGTCCCCTCCCGCTCGACCTTCACCGATATCTCGCCGATCGACGAGGAGCCGATCGCAGAGGTCGCTCGCGGCGGCGTCGACGAGGCGAACGCCGCGGTCGACGCCGCGAAGAAGGGGTTCGAGACCTGGGGCTCGATGTCGCTCAAAGAACGCGCGGAGATCCTCCATCGGGTCGGGGACCTGATCGAGGAACGGGCGGCGGACATCGCGAGGGTCGAGACCCGCGACAACGGGTCGTTGCTCCGCTCGATGACGAACTCCGTGATCCCGCGCGCCGGCTACAACTTCCACTTCTTCGCGGATCATCTCGACAAGCTCGATGAGATCGAGAACTTCGACACACGGGGTCATTCGAACCACGTGAGCTGGGATCCCTCCGGCGTCGCTGTGGTCATCACGCCGTGGAACGCCCCCCTGATGCTCGCCACGTGGCGCATCGCCCCCGCGCTCGCCGCAGGTGACGCCGTGATCGCGAAGCCGCCCGAGTGGGCCCCGCTGACGGCCTCGCTGC
>CBHFMJ010000288.1:0-2724 GCA_965994715.1 uncultured bacterium
CCGACCGGTTCATGGACCGGGTCGGCCGCCCTTCCTTCGCCGACGCGCTCGATTCGTGGGAGACCGGCGCGATCGTGCAGGCGTTCCGAGCACATGGAGCCGACCCGCGGCAGCTCCCACGGTTCACCGAACGGGTCGCCCAGACGATGGAGGGGTTCCTCGATCAGATGGCCGCCGGGATGCATTCGTGGACGTGGGAGGTGGACGAAGGGGAGCGACGGGAGGCCGTCGCCGAGCTCCGCGCGTGGGCCGAGGAGCGCTGGGGAAGCCTGGATCCGCCCGGAGGCCGTGACGTCGAGATCGAGTGGCACGCGTTCGACCTTCGTTGAACGGCGCCGGGTATCCTGAAAGGCCGCCGAACGTCGTCAAGGAGGACTCGGGTGCCGATCACGCAGGTCGAGAAGATCTGGATGGACGGCGTGCTGGTGCCGTGGCAGGACGCGCAGGTGCACGTGCTTTCGCATGCCGTGCACTACGGCAGCGGGGTCTTCGAAGGCATCCGTGCCTACGAGACGACCCGCGGCGCCGCCGTCTGGCACCTCGACGAGCACCTCAAGCGCTTGTTCCGCTCGGCGAAGCTCTATCACACCGACATCCCCTACTCGCGCGAGGCGATCACCCAGGCCACCAAGGACGTGATCCGCGCGAACGACCTGAACGCGTGCTACATCCGGCCGCTCGTGCTCCGGGGGTACGGCGAGATGGGCGTGAACCCGCTGCAGGCCCCGGTGAACGTCGTGATCGCCGTGTGGCCGTGGGGTGCCTACCTCGGTGAGGACGCCCTCGAGGAGGGGGTGCGCATCAAGATCAGCAGCTGGCGTCGGAACTCGCAGAACTCGCTGCCGGCCGCGGCGAAGGCCACCGGTCAGTACATCAACTCCGTACTCGCCAAGGTCGAGAGCCTGAAGGCCGGCTACGACGAGGCGATCATGCTGAACGAGACCGGATTCGTGACGGACGGCTCCGGCGAGAACGTGTTCGTGGTGCGGGACGGCGTGCTCACCACGCCGCCGATCTCGGCCGGGTGCCTGGACGGCATCACGCGGGGCTCCGCGATCACGCTCGCGCGCGATCTGGGCTACGAGGTCCGCGAGGAGAACCTCGTCCGCACGGATCTCTACAACGCCGACGAATGCTTCTTCACCGGTACGGCCGCGGAGCTCACGCCGATCCGTGAGGTGGACGACCGCGTGGTGGGCGAAGGCCACCGGGGTCCCGTGACCAAGGAGCTGCAGGGCGCGTTCTTCGCTGCCACCAAAGGTGAGAACGAGAAGTACGTCCACTGGCTGACGTACGTGAACGATTGATGGAGGAGTCCGAAGAGCGATACCGGCTGCCCCGGACGGTCGTTCCGTCGCGCTACGACCTGACGCTGGAGCCCGACCTCGACGCCGGGACGTTCCGCGGGAGCGTCGACGTCTCGCTCACGGTCCTCGGATCGGTCACCGAGATCGTCCTGAACGCGAACGAGCTGCGGCTCGAGGAGGCCGCGCTCACCCGGGCGGACGGCGGCCGCTCGGTGGAGGTCGCCAAGATCCTCACCGATGACGACGCCGAGCGAGCGACCATCGAGCTCGCGGAGGCCGCGGAGCCGGGGGACTGGACGCTCCGGATCGTGTTCGCGGGCGAGCTGAACCCGCGCCTCACCGGCTTCTACCGGAGCACGTACACCGACGGGGATGGCCGCACGCAGGTGGTCGGGACCACGCACTTCGAGGCGACGGACGCGCGGCGTGCGTTCCCGTGCTGGGACGAGCCGGACCTCAAGGCCGTCTTCGCGTCCACGCTCGTCGTGAAGGAAGGGCTGACCGCCGTCTCGAACGGCCCGGAGGCGGAACGGGAGGCCCTCGGCGACGGACGGATGCGGATCCGCTTCGCCGACACGATGAAGATGTCGACGTACCTGGCCGCCTGGGTCGTCGGTCCGCTCGAGATCACCGAGCCCGCCGACGCGGGTGGCGTGCCGGTGCGGATCGTCCATGTGCCCGGCAAGGGAGCGCTCACGACCTTCGCGGTCGATTCGAGCGTCCACTCGCTGAACTGGTTCGCGGACTACTACGGCATCCCGTACCCGGAGGCCAAGCTCGACAACATCGCGCTCCCGGACTTCGCGCAGGGCGCGATGGAGAACGTCGGGTGCGTGACGTACCGGGAGCAGGTGCTGTTGATCGACCCGGCGCGGTCGACCCAGGAGGAGCAGCTCGGCGTGGCGGAGACCGTGGCCCACGAGCTCGCCCATATGTGGTTCGGCGATCTCGTGACGATGCGCTGGTGGAACGGGATCTGGCTGAACGAGGCGTTCGCCACGTTCATGTCGATGCTCGCGGTCGACGACTTCCGCCCGGATTGGGAGATCTGGAACACGTTCACGCGCGACCGGTCGAACGCGTTCGAGGTCGACGCGCTCGAGACGACCCGCCCGATCGAATACGAGGTCCGCTCGCCCGACGATGCCAGCGGTATGTTCGACACCCTCACGTACGTCAAGGGTGGCGCCGTCCTGCGGATGCTCGAGCAATGGCTGGGCGCGGACCGGTTCCGCGACGGGATCCGTCGGTACCTCGAGAAGCACGCCTACGGGAACACGGAGACGCACGACCTGTGGGACGCCCTCGAGGAGGAGACGGGGGAGCCGGTCCGCCGGACGATGGACGCCTGGATCTTCCAGCCGGGCTACCCGGCGATCTCGGTGACCCTCGAGGGCGACCGGGTGCGCTTCTCGCA
>CBHFMJ010000289.1:0-2717 GCA_965994715.1 uncultured bacterium
CCCTGGCACGGGCAGGCTAGCGCGCTCGGGGTGCGGGTTCATCTCCTCGGATGACGGGGTCGGAGCCGTGCGGGATGCTCGGACGCGATGGCGCGCTGGCAGGAGTTCGTCGAGGCCGAGGGCGACTTCGCCGCCGACGTGCAGCGTGTGTTCGACGACCAGAAGCACGAGACGATCGCGACGCTCCGTCGGGACGGCTCGCCGCGCCTGTCGGGCCTCGAGGTGGGGTTCGCCGGGGGGGACGTGACGTTCGGCATGATGCCGCGGTCGCGGAAGGTCGCCGATCTCCGTCGGGATCCGAGGACGGAGGTGCATGCCGCGTCACCGATCGCCGAGGGCGACGAGACATCGTGGGCGGGTGACGCACGGATCTCCGGCCGAGCGCGGGAGGTCGTCGATCCGGAGGAGCGAGCCCGCTACACCGACACGCCCGCGTCGGCATACCCGCTCTTCGTCCTCGACGTCGAGCGCGTGGTCCGGATCGTGTTGGAGGGGACCCCACCCCGTCTGATCGTGCGGACCTGGCGGCCGGGCCGCCCGGTCGAGCGCGCCGTCGCGGACTGATCGGGACCGCGCGGTCACCCACCTGATAGGTATCGGACCGAACGGCGTCGAGGAGGACCGAAGTGCTTGCGTTCAGCGAGGGGATCTACAACTGGATCAAGGCCGGCCACGTGCTGGCCGCGATCGTGTGGGTGGGCGGCGGGATCTTCATCCAGATCTACGTCACGCGCCTGCGCTCGGCGGGGGACCAGACGCGGCTGATGCGGTTCGCGAAGGACCTGGAGAAGCTCGGCAACGCGATCTTCCTGCCGGCGTCGCTCCTCGTGCTGCTGTTCGGGATCGCGATGGTCTGGTACTCGCCGGCGTGGGAGGTCACCCAACTGTGGGTCATCCTCGGCCTCGTCGGGATCGCGAACACGATCGTGGTCGGCGCGGCGTTCCTCGGCCCGGAGGCGGGTCGGATCGCTCGGATCGCCGAGGAACGGGGGCCGGACGATCCGGAGATCGTCCGACGCACCCAGCGGATCTTCACGATCTCTCGCTACGACCTCGCCGTGCTGATCCTCGTGGTGATCGACATGGTGGTGAAGCCGGGGCTCTAGGCCCACCTAGGCGGCGTCGGCCGCCCGCTCCAGCTCCGCGACGTCGATCTTCCCCATCTGGAGCATCGCCTGCATCGCCCGTTGGGACCGCCCGGGGTCGGGATCGCCGATCAGCTCCATCAGACGGTCCGGGATGATCTGCCAGGAGAGGCCGAAGCGATCCTTCAGCCAACCGCACTGGCTCTCCTCGCCGCCGTCGGACGTGAGCGCGTTCCAGAAGTGGTCGACCTCCTCCTGCGAGTCGCAGTGCACGAAGAGCGAGATCGCCTCCGTGAAACGGAACTGCGGCCCCCCGTTCAACGCGATGAACCCCTGGCCCTCGAGATCGAAGTTCACGACCATCGCCGTGCCAGGCTCGCCCCGTCCCACCTCGCCGTGGCGCGCGACGTTCGTGACCTTCGACTCCGCCGCCTGGGCGCCGGGCCGCGTCTTGAACACCTCGACGTAGAGGTTGGCGGCCTCCTCGGCCTGGTCGTCGAACCACAGGTAGGTCTCGATCTTCTGGGTCATCGGGTGCTCCTCCTTCGGCCCGCGGGCTACCGACAGGCGAGCTTAGTCGAGCACGCCATCGCCCCCGTACGATGCCGCGGTGGCGAGGAACGGCTCCGTTCGGACGTCGGCCCGAGCGTGATCCCTGCGCGGACCGCGGCCGTCGTCGCCGTGGTTGGCTTCCTCGTGATCGTCGCGTTCCAGGCCGCACTCGCGCTGGGCGCGCCGCTCGGCCAGGCTGCTTGGGGCGGAGCCCATCGGCGCCTTCCACCGCGGCTCAGGGTCGGGAGCGCGGTCGCCGTCACGATCTGGCTCCTCGCCGGCTCGATCGTGCTCGGTCGCGCCGGCTTCGAGCTCGTCTCCCTCCCCTCCGGCGTCGAGCGCTGGGGAGCGTGGGCGGTCGTTGGCCTGCTGGTCGTCGGCGCGCTGATGAACGCGGCGTCGTCAAGCCCATGGGAGCGATTCGGCTGGGCGCCGGTCTCGGCGATCCTGGCGGCCTTCACGGTCGTGGTCGCGGCGAGCTGAGCGGAACGAGGGGAGGCACGACGACATGGGCTCCTTGATCGCCTCCGGCCTCGTGTCGCTCGACGGTTTCGTCGCCGATCGGGAGGGGCGGTTCGACTGGGCCGAGCCCGACGAGGAGGTGCATCGCTTCGTCAACGACCTGTCCCGCCGCGTCGGGACCTACCTGCTCGGACGGCGGCTCTACGAGGTGATGGTCGTGTGGGACACGATGGCTCTCGAGGGGCTCCCGGACCACATCCGGGACTTCGCCGAGCTCTGGCGGACCACAGACAAGATCGTGTACTCGACCACCTTGGCGTCGGTCACGGGCGCGAGCACTCGGTTGCAGCGAACGTTCGACGCCGACGCCGTGTCTCGGCTGAAGGCGGCATCCGAGCGCGACCTGGCCGTGGGCGGTCCGGGACTGGCCGCGCACGCCTTCCACGCCGGTCTCGTCGACGAGGTCCACCTGTTCCTGACGCCGATCGTCGTCGGCGGCGGAGCGCGCTTCTTCCCCGACGACGTCCGGGTCCGGCTGGAGCTGGTCGACACGCGACGCTTCGCGAACGGGATGGTGTTCGTCCGTTACGGGGTGGCGCGCTGACGCGACCCCGAGGG
>CBHFMJ010000290.1:0-2700 GCA_965994715.1 uncultured bacterium
GAGACCCTCCGGTCGATCCTGCTGAACGCGTACGGCTGGTGGACCGTGGCCACGATCACCCTCTGGGCCGGCTTCGTGGCGGTCGCGGCGGGCATCGGGCTCGGGATCCTCTCGATCCTCGGGTTCCGCCACGCGAGGAAGGTGTCAGGGACGTACACGGAGCACCGGGTGAACAGCCCGGAGTACGCGGACGCATCACGCTAGAACGAGCGGCCACAGCTCCGGGCCGCTTCCCGGAGGAGCCCGCCTGCAGGCGGGCTCCTCCTACGTCGTCCTCTGTCGGCACCACGGGGCCTCCTGCCACGTCGACGGCAGAGCCTGCGGTGCCACCTACTCACCCAAGGGCAGACGGCACCGCGACCTCGGGACCTGTGGCCTGAGCGGGCGCGTCCTGAAGCAGGCATGCTGGGATGGACACGAGGGAGGGAGTCACCATGGAAACGACGAAGAGGGTCGACGTCGGCAAGACGATCGAGGACGCGAAGGATGCCATGACCGTTCGCCGCGTCTTCGGCGAGCCGTACGTCAAGAACGGCGTGACGCTGATCCCGGCTGCCCGCGTCCAGGGCGGTGCCGGTGGGGGCTCGGGCGAAGGGCCAGACGGGGAAGGACGTGGGGGAGGAGCTGGTTTCGGCCTCATCGCGAAGCCGGTGGGCGCCTACGTGATCAAGGGAGAAGACGTCTCCTGGCGTCCTGCGGTCGACGTCAACCGAGTGATCCTCGGGGCCCAGCTTGTCGCCTTGGTGGCCTTGTTGGTTGCAAGGTCCATCGTCCGTTCGCGCCGGCGCCCGGACCGGACGGCCGGACGCATCGGCTGAGTCTGTTCGACGGAAGGGGAGCAGCGGACTCCATGCAGCCGGCGACCCCTCGAGCGCATCAAGCTCCGCATGGGCGGCGGCGACCACCTCAAAGCCCTGCAGAAGGCGAGCGGTTCCGAGGTGGTCCCAGCGGAACCGGGCCCTATGGCCGGCCAGTCGACTCGGTCTTCATGATCCCGTGGAGGCAGGGAAGGAGCAAGAGAGGAGTGGAACGATGAACACGACTCAAGTGCGATCGAGCGCATGGAGGACTCCATCCCGGCCCCAACCAGGAGCCCGGGAGTCGAGGATCGCTCGGTACTTCCTCCTGTGGCTCCTCGTCGCACCCATCCTGGGCTTCGTGCTCGCCGGAAGGGTGTTCGACCTCGGCGCGCAGGGTGATTGGGAAGTCTGGAAGGCGATCCTGGTCGGAGGCTTGCTAGCCATCCCCTTCGCGATCGGCGCGTACTTCGGCGTGCGATCGGTCTCGCAGGGATTCAGCGGTGGCTGGGTTGGGCTCCTGGGCAACGTGGCCCTCGGCCTCGTGGCAATCGTGATGCCCACGGTCGAGGCCCTTACGGGCTGAGCTACGCGCAGTTTCCAACGAAACCGTGTGGGTGGAACCTGGCAGTACCAAGACGAGACCCCTGAAGCAGGCGGAGGGCAGACTGGGAAGCGAGGCGCGCTCCGATCGGCCCCCGCACGCGCCCGAGGCCCGCGAGCACGCCTGCTGAGACGCCCGAACGGCGCCGGCCGATGGCGAAGTCTCCTCGACCACGGGTCGTGGACCGTGGCCACCGAAGAACGTCGCGACCTCTATCCGCGATCGATCGCGCCATGGGGCCTCGTGCCCCATCGCGCGGAAGTTCCGCTGACCGATGTGCAGCAGCGCGGGACCTAGGTCCCCCGATGAGGGGGCCGCGAGACCGACGTTCGGTGGCGGACCGAAGAGGATGCTGGTCTCGGAAAGGAGATGAGTCTGATGCCAGTGACTGATCCATCGTTCGGTTGGTTGGAAGCCGCAGGGGCCTTCGGCGTCCTCTCGGTGGTCGCGTTCGCGGTGACGTGGATCGTGACGGATCTGGGGCGTGTTCCGAGGATGCCCTACATCGCGGTCCTCACCTTCGTGACCCTGGTTCTCGGCGTGGGCTACGTTGCTTGGTCGGGCACCGAGGTCGTCGATCTCGTGATCGAGGACTGGGGCTGGGGCATCGTCGGAGGGATCGCGGCGGCGGCGGTCGTCGCTCCGCTCGTTCGCCGCCTGCCTTCGAGGCCACGTCCTGAGGGTCCTCGGTTGGTGGGGCGGCTGTTCTGGGAGGGAGTGGTGTACGGGATGGCAGAGGGCCTGCTTCTCGCCACGCTTCCGGTCCTCGCCGTGTGGCAGGGCGCTGAGGCGCTGGGCTGGACAGATGCTGAGCTCGGAGCGATCGCATCGGGAGCGCTCGCGATCGTCGGTGCGCTGATCGTGATCGCCGTCCACCACTTGGGGTATCGCGAGTTCCGCGGTTCGAGGAAGATGATGGCTGGGGCGCTCACTGCGTGCGGCACCCAGGCGCTCGCGTTCCTGCTGACCGGGAACGTGCTCGCCCCGATCCTCGCCCACATCATTCTCCACGGGCAGCTCACGCTGCGCGGCGATGAGCTGCCTCCCACAAGAGCGAGTCAGGGATCGGGACGCGGCGGTCGCATCACGCCGGTCGGAAGCTTCCCTCGCCGGAAGGAGCTCGTCGCATGAGGGGCCGACCTCGGGCGCTCGGGCGAGTCGCGGGGCTTCCTCGAGCGCCATGGCGCGAGATGCCTCCGAGGCTAGAGCGATCCGCCAGCACGGACAGCCTCAACGACGTCGAGGATCGCGTCGATGGCGTTGGCTGAATCACCCTCGTCCTCGATCAGCGAGGCGTGC
>CBHFMJ010000291.1:0-2695 GCA_965994715.1 uncultured bacterium
GTGGGGATGATGATGACGACGGAGATGACAGTCGCGCTGCATAACGTGGATGGGGAAACGCCCGAGATAACAGGGCCCGAGATAACAGATGGATCTCGGGATAGGATCTGTCGGCGGCAACTCTACGCGATGTCGCTTGATGGAGAGCTGTACCGGCTGGCGCCCGGATAGAGACGGACCTTTTCCCTCACGAGGCTCCTACCGCCCGCGTGTACGCTCCGGGTCCCTATATCGGAGCGGATCCGACCGTCCGCAGAAGGCCGTCTCGTTCACGGAAATCCGTGATCCGCGAGATGACGCGCATCGCGATGGAGCACGACGCCATCATAGCTTGTGGACCGAAACGGACCCTCCCGCGCGCGTCTCGGCAGAAGTGGCACATCCATCCCCACCTGTTCGGGCTGGTAGGGATGGGTGTGTGTGCTTCCGCCGACCCGGACGAAGTGGGGTCTATTTCGGCCCCTTCCGGTTTACGCCGACAGGTCGGGTTTCAGTCGCGGTCCGTTAGCGTGGCCATAGAGGGCGTGTGTGATGACGTCATCACCACGCAGCGAACCGTTGGGTCCCTGGCCGTCCGATAGTTTGAGTGCTAGCTGCGTCGTCTCTTCTGGTCGCCCCGATCTCCCTTGTCCTTGGCATCCTTGGCCAGCGACTTGCTCACATCATCGGATTCCGTGAAGCGGCCTTCGAGTCCAGCACGCCCGCGTTGAATCCCTCGACCTTCAAGTTCCCGCCCCGAGATACCAGTTCGAACGGGGTCTTCTTCCTCGGGCCGCGCGTCGGAGGGCGGCACGGACTTCGTCGCCTGGTTCGGGCGGCGGCTCCGGCCTCGACGACGCTGGGAGGGGTTGGTCTCCGAGCGGCTCCGGCGCTCCTCGTTCGGCTGCGGCTCCACGGCCGGGCTCGACGAACTTCTGTTGCCAAGACGGATCGAGCGGGCGGACCGGATCCTGCAGGGTCGACATGGTGCCCTGCCCTCACTTTCGTCGTGGAGAAGGGAGTCCACCGAAGTGGACCCCCTCCCCGCACGGCCGCGTAACGCAGTGACGCGACGCGGCCGTGAACTTCCCGACCGGTCAGACGCTCGCGGGCGTGCCCTCGAAGAAGGCGAGGTCCCCGATCTGGGTCGAGCGGAGCTCGACGCGGCCCGCGACGTTGTCGCGCAGCCAGTTCTCGGCCACCGGGACCGAGGCGTCGGCCTCCTTGTGGGTCTCCCACAAGCTCAGCGACACGCACTTCCTGTCGCCGAGGTCCGCGAGGCCGTACCGGATGAAGCCGGGCTGGTCCTGGAACGTACGGAGCATCCCCTTGCGGGCGATGTCGGCGAGCTCCTGGAACGTGCCGTCCTTGATCTCATACGTTGCGATGCGTACGTGCTGCATATATGTGTTCTCCTTCGATGTTGCGATCGGTTCGGACCCGTGACCGACGGGGCCAACGTGAGCCAGATCGAGAGCGGAAAGTCGCTCGGGATATCAAGCCTTCGCCGGGACCAACGATGGAACGGGATCGACTGATGCGATCTCCGTGACTCCTGCTTCTCCCATCAGATGGATGGGGATCGCGTCCCTTTCAGTGTACGTCTTCGCTCCTACACCACGACGGCCATACGCCGTTCGTCGAACCGGAAACTCAGCGGCCAGCAACTCGGGATCACGGGAGCACGCCCTCGGCTCAGAAAGGCGGAGTGACATCGAGGCCCCGCGCCGAGGCGCCGAGGCGAGTGCGCGATTCCACGTGACCACCCCGGATGGAGCCGTCGTCGACGACCATCGCGGACGCCACGGATCGGCTCGACCGATGGGTCTGCGCCGAGAGCGACCGCTAGAACTGACAGCCGTCGGCGGGCACATGATCAGGCGGCTCGGTTCGTCAGTTCGCCGCGTCGTAAGCAGAGTCCACCCACTTGCCCATGTTTCCCGCTCCCTTGTCCTTGTTCCAGAGATAGACGGGGTAGCCAACGGGAACTGGATTCGTCCCCTTCGTGGACTCGTTGCCGTTCCGATCCTTGATTCTGTAGATGTGGACGCCGAACAGGCCCTTCCTCAGGCGGATGCTCTCGTTGATCTCATACCTCACCCACTTGCGCGAGAAGGTGTTGGCACCGATCAGGACGGCAGTCACCGTACTCTTGGCGAGGGCTCCGTCGATGAGCTTCTTGATCGCATCGTCACCTTCCGTGACAGAGGACGGTCAGCCCGCATGTCAGTCCTACGGAGAACTGGGCTTCAGGCGTGGGGGATCCGAAACGTCGGCGGCGTGTGCAACCAGCACACGTCCGAGGCGTTGTAGGTCGAGAGAACCGTCGTGCAGCTAGGCAGGGCGCAGATGCGGCCGCGACGAGGCCGAGTCGGCGTCTTCCTTTCCGAGCCGGAAGACGCGGTGGATCGAACATGATCGGACGGCTGAAGGACCTGTGACCCTGCGCTCATCGTTGGATATCGCCTCGAACGACCCGCGGGAGCAGACGGCGCCGCGGCCCTCCTCCGGTGGAGAGCGAGACCTCCCACCCTTCGGACTCGAAGTAGGTGCGGAGCGACGCGGCAAGCGTGGGGCTCACGTCCCAAGAGAACGTCTGATCGCCTTTCGTCGCGAGGAACGCGACGAGCGGCTCATCCGGCCTATCTGGATCCACCTACAGCATGTCGGCAGGATGGGGGATTCGCTTGAGAGGACGACCTGCTGACGACGTGGA
>CBHFMJ010000292.1:0-2688 GCA_965994715.1 uncultured bacterium
GGGAATCGAACCCGCACCACCAGCTTGGAAGGCTGGAGCTCTACCATTGAGCTACACCCGCGCGGAGCCAGCCTAGCAACACCCGGCTGGGATACTTCGCCGATGGAGATCGGTTTCCGGCTCGTCGACGCGTTCACCGAGACACCCTTCGAAGGCAACCGGCTCTGCGTCGTGCCCGAGATCCCGGAGGGCCTCTCCGACGATCAGATGCGGATGCTCGCGCTCGAGACGAACTTCTCCGAGACGACGTTCGTGACCGAATCGCATGCCGGCGGCTATCGGATGCGGATCTTCACGCCGGACGCCGAGCTGCCCTTCGCCGGGCATCCCACGATCGGGACGGCGTTCACCCTCGCCAGCGAGGGGCGGACGTCCGAGCGAACGGTCCAGACGACCGCGCTCGGCGACGTGCCGGTCGAGGTCGACCTCGAACGCGGCTTCGCCTGGATGACCCAGCAACGTCCGGTGTTCGGGGACGAGTTCGACGATCGCGCGGTCGTCGCTGAGGCCGCCGGTCTGCAACCCGACGACCTCGATCCCACGCTCCCGATGCAGGTGATCACGACCGGGCTCGGCCCGTTGCTCGTGCCGATCAAGGACGAGGCCACCCTGCGACGGGCGGAACGTTACGAGTCGGGCTGCCGGCGCGCGACCGAGGCTTCGGGTGGCGAGTGCCTCTACCTGTTCGCGATCCGAGGGGACGGCGACGTGCTCGCGCGGATGTTCGACGCGTCCTTCGGTGTCGGCGAGGATCCCGCGACAGGCTCGGCCGCCGGCCCGCTCGGCGTCTATCTGGCATCGCGCGGCCTGGCGGGGATGCCGGGGGAGGCCGTGGTCGCTCAGGGGGAGATGGTGGGGCGGCCGAGCTTCCTCCACCTCGACGTCCGGCCCGACGACGGCTCGTGGATGGTGCGGGTGGGCGGCGGCGTCCGGATCGTCGGTGAGGGCGTCTTCCGCGTGGCGATCGGGGACTAGAGCGCCCTGCAGACCAACGCCGGTTCGGACACGGCGCCCTGGTCCCCCTGATCGACCTTGACGATCAGCTGCTCGGTGACCCCGGCCTCGAACGGTGCCGAGCTGGTGTACACCGGCATGTCGTTCAGGAAGCTGGCGAGGCCGGTCGGGGCCGTCGCGATGCATTCCACGAGGGACGGCTGGCTGCCGAGGTTCGTCACGCCGAAGCTGAAGCATGCCGGACTGCCTTCGCCGACCGGGCACTCCACGCCCTGGGCCTGGGTGACGTCGAAGCGAGCCGGGTGGTCAGCGCGAACCTGCAAGCCCACCAGGACTGCGAACCCTGCGATGGAGATGAGCAACGCGATCGAGAGGACGGTGGTGACGGTGCTCCGGGCCCCGGACCGCGAACGCATGCCCCAGGGTACCGGGACGTAGAATCGCTGCACAAGAGCGGGGCGTAGCGCAGCCTGGCAGCGCACGTGCTTTGGGAGCACGAGGTCGCGGGTTCGAATCCCGCCGCCCCGACCGACGGCTAACGGTTCGGTCCCCGCCCGTGCTTCGTCATCGTCTCCACCAATCGGTCGTGGGGGAGCGCGTGAGCGGTGATGCCGTCGCGGCCGGTCAGCGTCTCGGCCGCCACGAGCGCGTTCAGGATCGCCTCCTCGGTGGCTTCGATCACGCCCCAGAACAGCGAGGTGATCTCCCGGTTCGGGAGCATCTCGACGCTGATCGGGGCGGGGCCGGCATCGGTCTTCGAGGTCGTGATCCGTCCGGCGTTCGCGGTGGAGAACGCGAGGAAGATGTCCCCGCTGGAGTCGCCTCCGCCGCCGCCGACCCTCGCGATCCCGAGGCTCACCCGCTGGGCCAGCCGCCGGAGCTGATGCGAGACGAGCGGGGCGTCCGTGGCGACGATCACGATGATCGATCCCTCGGCGGTCGAGCCGATCCGCTCCTCCTCGTCCCACGCGGACGGGATCTCACTCGTGGGGATCGCTTCGCCGATGTGCACGCCGTCGACCGCGAGCCGTTCGCGGTCTCCGTGATTGGCCTGCACGAGGGCCCCGACGGTCCATCTGTTCCCTTGGCCTCCCTCCACGATCCGAGACGCGGTCCCGGTGCCGCCCTTGAAGTCGTGGCAGATCATCCCGGTGCCGCCGCCGACGCAGCCCTCGGGGACCGGGCCGTCCGAGGTGTGCTCGATCGCGGCGAAGAGGTGTGCCGGACGGACGTGCTGCCCGTTGATGTCGTTCAGCGCGCCGTCGTAGGTCTCGCCGACCACGGGGAGGCTCCAGAACGCCGGACCCTTCGGGCGGTTCCGCACCTCGTAGGCGACGAGGGCGTCGCGGACGACGCCGACGCTGTGCGTGTTCGTGATCGCGATCGGCGTGGTGAGGAGCCCCGACTCTCGCACCCATTCGAGCCCCGTCAGCTCGCCGTTGCCGTTGAGCGTGTGGCAGCCGGCGAAGAGGGGCGCCTCGCCGATCCCTTCGTGCGGGACGATCGCCGTCACGCCCGTCCGGATGGGCCCGGTACCGACCTCGAGCGGGCCGTCCCCTTCGATCAGGGTGGTGACACCCACGCGGACACCCGCGACGTCCGTGATCGCGTTCATCGGCCCGGGGGACAGCAAACCCACGGACAACCCGAGGTCGCGGTAGCGCGTCATCGGGGTCGAACCCTACAGCCCTAGACGAGCGCTCTCGTGACGGCGGTGACGACCGCCGCCACCAC
>CBHFMJ010000293.1:0-2672 GCA_965994715.1 uncultured bacterium
TGGGGCCGGCCAAGCTCGAGCGGTACGCGGACGAGGTCCTGGCGGTCGTCGCGGGAGGCTAGGGCGACAGCTCCGCTGCTCGCGGGACGATCTCCGCGTGTCATGCCAGCAGCGTCGTCGAGAACGGGTACGGGCACAGCACCCGACAGCCGTCCGACGTGACCACGATCTGATCGCCGAGCTTCACCCCGTCGCGGCCCCCTAGCTCACCGGCGTACAGCTCGACCACCAGGGCCATGTGCTCTTCGATGATCGTGTCGGCGTTCGACTGGCGATCCTGTGGGTGGCATACGCTCGGGTTCTCCTCCTCGAGGCCGATGCCGTGGACCACGCACTCGTAGCGCTGGTCCAGGTAGCGCTCCGGGATCGGCGGGGCGAGCTCGGCGAGCTCTCCGCACGTCACGCCCGGCCGGATCAGCTCCTCCATCCTCCGGAGCCACTCGTGCGAGACGCGGTAGGCGTCGCGCTGGGCGGTCGATGGGGGCGCGTCTCCCGCGAGGAACGTCCGCGACACGCAGAAGAACATCCCCTCGATGCCCACCGTGTCGGTGTCGACGTAGACGAGGTCGCCGGACTCGAGCCGTCGGTCGGTCACCTCGGCCCGCCACGGGTTCGTGTTGGGTCCGCTGCACACCGTGTTCGTGGCGAGGTACTCCCCACCGCCACGGATCATGACGCCGGCGAGCACCGCGAGCAGGTCTCGCTCGCTCACGTCCGGAGCGATCGCCTGGTCGAACGCGGTGAGCATCTCCATCACCAACGCGGCGTTCACGTCGAGCAACCGCAGCTCCTGCGGAGTCTTCACGCGGCGCGCATCCTGCGTCACCGGCGCCGAGTCACCGACCCCGATCCCGCGCCCCGCGAGCGCCAGGTACGCGGGGGTACCCAGCCGATCCACGGCGATCGTCGATCCTTCGGCGCCGACCTCTCGGACGGCTCCGAGGAGCTGGTCTGCCCAGGCATCGGCCTCCGTCTCCGGATCGTCGAAGAACTCCCACGCGTGCATCTCGCGCACGTCGGGGGCGCGCAGCGCCGAGCGGTGCATCGAGTTGCCGTGCTCGAAGAGGATCGGCGCACCTTCCGCCGGGACGAGGGCACACCGAACGAACGTGCTCATCGCGTAGACGGGCATCGCGCTCGCGCCCGTCGCGTACCGGATGTTCGGCTCGTTGAAGAGGAGACAGACCTCGACATCGTGCGCGCGCATCGCCGCCTGGAGCCTCGCGAGCCGTTCGAGGCGGAGGGCCTCGACGTCGTACCGCTCGGTCGTCGCGACATCGGACACGGCGGATGGATAGCACGGATCGGCGGACCGCGCCCCTATCGTTGGGCCGTGCGGGTTCCTGTCCAGGCGCCGTCGTCGAGGTGGTGGACCGTGGACGCCCTCCTGTACGGGTGCTCGGCGCTCTTCGCGGGACTGACCGCCTGGGCGGCGGGGATCCCTCTCCAGCGGTCGTGGGGGCGGGTCGCTCTCTGGCCTTACGCGCTCGCGGCGGCGATCGCGCTCATCGCCGCCCGCGCCTCCGGGAGCGAAACGCAGCAGCGCCGTCGCCGAACGATCCTGGTCGCCGCGGTCTTCGCCGCGGCCGCGATCGCACCGATGGTAGTGGCCGCGAGCCTCCGAGCCGGCGGTGACCCCGGCGCGTACGCGCAATCCGAGGTGATCATCGTGGAGGAGGCGGCGATCGCGCTCCGCGACGGGAGGAACCCCTACGTCGCCGAATATCGCGACGGACCGCTCGCGGATCGGCCCGTGGCGACCCAGGTCCACTTCCCGTACCCGCCGGGCATGCTCGCGTTCGGCATCCCGAGGGCCCTTGCCGGTCCCGCAGGGTGGACGGATGCTCGGGTCTGGTTCACCGTGGTGGCCCTCGCCCTCGCGGGCTTGGGACTCGTGCGGATGGCGGCCGCGCCCGAGGACCGTCTCCGGACGTTCCAGGTGCTGTTCGCGCTCCCCACCGGCGCGCTCCTGCTCGCGACCGGAGGGGTCGACATCCCCGTGATCGCGATGCTGCTCGGAACCACCGTCCTGGCGCGGAACGACCGGCCCGGCGCCGCGGGGGTGATGGGGGGACTCGCCCTCGCCACGAAACAGACCTCGATCCTCGCACTCCCCTTCCTCGTGCTCGCGATCCCACGAGGACGTCCGCGTCGGCTGTTCGTCATCACGGTCGGGGCCGTGGGCGCCGCCCTCATCGTGCCGTTCGCCCTGTGGGGCGTGGATGCGTTCGTGGAGGACGTGATCCTGTTCCCCCTGGGCCTCGGACAGGGGGAGTCCGCGGCGGCGACGCCGACGCTGGGTTCCCTCCTGGTCGACCTCTTCCCGTCATCCCGGACCGCGGTGACCGTACTCCTGGTGGCGGCGATCGCCATCTTCGTTGCGTTCCTGCTGTTCGGGGGCCGCGGGCCGTCCCTGTCGCAGGCATGTGCTCGCGCCGCCGGAGCCTTCTTCGCCGCGATCGCGCTCGCACCGGCGGCTCGCGTCGGCTACCTCGTGTACCCCGTCAACCTGATCGTCTGGGCGATCGCGTTCCGGTCTCCGTCGGCCGAGGGACGGGGGCGGTTTCGGCGACGGGCCCTCGGGGAACCATCGGGGGGGATGACGCGGACGGACCGAGGCGGCCGGGGATCTGCATGGAAGACCTGCTCCCGAGTCACAAAGACCGGGGAGC
>CBHFMJ010000294.1:0-2671 GCA_965994715.1 uncultured bacterium
GTGGAGGTAGATTGCATCCACGCCGAGGTCCGCGAGCTCGAGGAGCCACTTCGCGTGCTGGCCGAGGTCGGCCGAGACCAGGACCGCATCCGTCACGGCGTCCGGTCGCACATGGGTGGCGGCCTCGTCGAACTGCGCCGGCAGCTCGAGGTTCCACGCGAGCTCCGACCCGAACACGTTCGTCCGCCACTGGTCGTGCGCGATCGCGAGGGCCGTCTCCTCGTCCTCCGCCCAGGAGACGTGGACCTGCACGGCGACCGGCGCGCGATCGCCGCCTCCCTCGCGGAAGGCGTCGATCACCCGCCGGAGGACGTCGATCGGCTGGTACACGGTGATCATGCCGTCGGCCCAGGAGCCGACGGTCCTCGCCGTCTCCTCGCTCACCGCGGCGCCGTAGAGGGCGGGCGGCTCGGCGGGCAGGCTCCACACCCTCGCGCGGTCCGCGCGCACGAGGCCGTCGTGGGTCACCTCTTCCCCGCGGAGGAGGGCCCGGATCACGTCGACGCACTCGAGGAGCCGTGCGTCCCGATCTTCTTTCCGGGGCCACGGGTCGCCGGTCACGTGCTCGTTCAGGGCCTCGCCCGAGCCGAGCGCGGCCCAGAACCTGCCGGGGAACAGGTCGCTGAGCGTGGCGATCGCCTGGGCGATCATCGCGGGGTGGTAGCGCTGTCCGGGAGCGGTCACCACCCCGAGCGGGAGCGACGTCGCCTGCATCGCCGCGCCGAGCCAGGCCCAGGCATGACCGGATTCCCCCTGACGCTCGCTCCACGGCGCCAGGTGATCGGAGCACATCGCGGCCCGGAACCCGGCCGCCTCAGCTGCTCGCACCACGTCGAGGAGGCGGGCGGGCGAGAGCTGCTCGTGCGATGCATGGATCCCGACGGTGGGCACCCTGGGTCCGTACCCGCAGGAGGCACGGTCCACGCACCGGACCGGCGATCGTTGGTCCCGGACGCCTGTGGACGCTACCCTCGGGCAGGGTGAGGGCGAGAGCGCGATACGGATGCGCAGGGCTCGTTCTCGTGGTGCTGTCCCTCACGATGTGCGCGCAGATCGAGGATCCCGGATCCCGAGAGCCGTCGCCGGCCCGGCCTCCGCGTATCCCGGACGGGTCGATCACCGTCGCCGCCGCGGGCGACATCAGCTGCCCGGCGGACGACTCCGACTTCGAGGGGGAGGACCCCACTGAGTGTCAACAGCACGCGACCGCGGCGTTGCTCGCAGACGCCGATGCCGTCTTGGTCCTCGGCGACCTCCAGTATCCGGATGGAACGCTGCGAACGTTCGAGCTCGGCTACGACGTGAGCTGGGGGCGGTACGCCGACAAGACGTACCCCGCCGCCGGCAACCACGAGTATCACGTCGACGGTGCGACCGGGTACTTCGACTATTGGGCGATGAAGGATCGACCCACCGGCGGGGAGGGATCGGGCTACTACAGCTTCGACCTCGGCTCGTGGCACCTCGTCGCTCTGAACTCCGAATGCGATGCCGTCCCGTGCGAGGAGGGCTCACCACAGAACAACTTCCTCGAGAGCGACCTGATGCGCACGTCGCAGCCGTGCCTCCTCGCCTTCTGGCACCATCCGCTGTTCAACTCGGGGGCGACGCACGGCGACTCGGCGCCGTCCGGAGCGCGCGCCTTCTGGGACGACCTGACGGTCGCGGGGGCCGATATCGTCGTGAACGGTCACGAGCACAACTACCAGCGATACGGAAAGCAGACCGGAGCCGGGCGAGCGGCATCGCAGGGGATCCGCCAGTTCGTCGTCGGCACCGGTGGGAAGGCCCTCTATCCGATGCTCGAGGAGAAGGATCCCAATTTCGAGGCCGGTCGCGCCAGCGACTTCGGTGTGCTGAAACTCCATCTCGGGGAGGGCGCCTACTCATGGGAGTTCGTCTCCATCGACGGGACCATGGTCGATTCGGGTGGTCCTGTTCCGTGCAACTGAGCCCGCATCCGCTCCAGCCTGCGCGTTCTGTCCCCCGATCGGGGTACAGAGCTCGGAACTCGCGTCCCCCCGTTGGTGGTCCCGCGCCAGTTGCCATCGTGCTCAAACTGGGACGAGATACCCCGTTGTAGGTGTAAAGCCCCTCGCCCATTCGGCCGATGGGGATTCCATGTCGCTCGCCGAGCGCGCCTCGCGCGTACCCGTGTTCGCCCGACCGAGATCGGATGCCCCGCGCCGTCGGGCGACCGACACGGTCGTGACCGGTCCGATCGGACCGCAGCCCTTCCGGCGCGTGGGCGACGGGTGGCTCGATCGATGGATGGAGACCGTCGCGGACCTCGCCCGGTTGAAGGACTCCCACCCGATGCTCGACGCCGTGATCGACGAGCAGGAAGGCCGGCGGATCCGGATCGGTGACCGATGGCTGTTCGACTTCGCCTCGTGCAACTACCTGGGCTTCGACCTCGATCGCGAGATCATCGACGCGGTGCCCGCGTACCTCGAACGCTGGGGCACCCACCCCTCCTGGTCCCGGCTCCTGGGAAGCCCGGTGCTGTACGAGGAGATCGAGGAGAAGGTGACCGACCTCCTCGGCGGCGAGGACACGCTGCTGTTCCCGACGATCACCCACATCCACATGTCGGTGATCCCGGTGCTCGCGGGCGCAGGGACGGTCTTCCTCGACGGACGGGCGCACAAGACGATCTACGACGGGGCGA
>CBHFMJ010000295.1:0-2666 GCA_965994715.1 uncultured bacterium
TTTCAGCGATGCCGTCGTCCAGAACCCCATCGTCGGCCAAGCTTCGAAGAACCCCGAGCTCCGTGAGTGGCATACCAATCAGCTGGACCGGCTGCCGGGGCTGAAGTTCATGCGCACGCTGTGGGTCTGCAACGTCGCCGGTGGACCCCTCTCGTTTGCTGCCACGAAGCCAGGAAGCACCCCCCTCGGGCTGGAGGAGGCCCATCGCGACCTTCATATCTCGCCCGAAGAGTTCGATGAGGTCGCGGCTGAGCTGGGACGTACGCTCGATCACTTCGGGATCCCTCCGCGTGAGAAGGATGAAGTCTTGGCGGCCTTCGCGGCGCACAAGGGAGAAGTCACCGAGGGATCGATGGCTTCGGCGTGAGAGGGTCCGCGCGTTCATCCACATTGCAGCCCACCGTCGTGGGACATTCCTGAACCCTCGGGTACCACAGTGCGATGCCCCCTGGATCGAGTGCACGCACCCTCTCAGTCCGCGGATAACGCTCCTTATGCGTATACCGGGGAGTAACCAGAGGCCTCGCGCGCTGGGGCGCTTGTCCAATTGGACTCCATGAGGCGAAATGGGGGCTCTATGCCCGTTCCTCGAAAGCTGGTCAGGACGCGGGTGTGATCTCCACGACCCGGCCCTCCTGGATGCCGTAGTCCAGGACATCGATGGGCGGCGGTTCCACGCCGAGCGTCGTGAGGATCGTGCAGACCTGGCTCCGGTGATCGGTGCCGTGTTGCAGCGCCCCTGCGAGCTGGAAGCCCATCGTGATGTTCCTCTCGTACCCGTCATCCTCGTCGACCTCGTTGAGAACGGCATCCGGATCGAGGTCCTGTGCCAGGAGCAGCGACCAAGCGGGGCCGTGGCTCTCCATCGCGGCCCGGAGCTCCGAGAGGTGCATGTCGTCCTCGTCGATGAGGGAGGCGCGGTCACCGGTCGCGACGAACAGATCCCAGGCGTCACTCCCAATGCAGTGGCGCAGCGTGTCGAGGATCGAGCCGTAGGTCCCCGGGACGGTGGTCTCCAGCTGCTGCGGGCTGAGCGCGAGGCACGTATCGACCAACCGCAGCGTCGCCCACACGTGATGCGCGAACGCGTCCTCGATCAACGACCTGCCCATTCGGCCACTGTACCAAGGCCCTGTGGCACGCTGAACCCGGGGCCGAGCAGGCTCCGGCGCATTGCTCATCGCCCGGCGTCGCTCGGCGTCCGACTTCGGCCGATCCCCGGGGGTGCCGCGAGGGGTCCTGCTCGCGCCGGAGCGCGCGCTGAGCGATTTCCCGGCCACAAACCGGGTACTACGATCGGGAGGACGCTCGCCTGGGTAACCGAGCGCGTCGCTCTCATCAAGCAACGCACAGGTTCTGGAGGTGGAACCGTGACTGAGCTTCTGGGTATCGCTCGCTTCAAGGTTCACGAGGGCAAGCATGAGGAGTACAAGCGCTTGTCCGCTCAGGCCATGGAGATCGTGTGGACGAAGGACACCGGGACGCTGCAATACGACATCTACTTCAACGACGACCAGTCCGAGTGCATGGTCGTCGAGCGGTACAAGGACTCCGGGGCGCTCATCGAGCACATGGCGAACCTTGGCGAATTAGGGGGGCGATCCTTGCGACGGTCTCCTTGGTTCACGGCGAGGTCCTCGTGAGCCGGGCGCCGAGCTCAGAGCGAATCTGGCCGACGGCCCCGGTCCGTCTCTTCACGCCCTACGTGTCGATGTAGCCACCGCTCGCCGGCTTGGGCGAGGCTGTCCCGACCGCAATCCGTCACGAAAGACCACGCGCCGGAGCGCGTGGCACGTTAAAGCAGTTGTCATCCCGCTAATCCCGGGCCAAGGTTCCTTGTGGGTACACCGAGGGGGAGCGGCGGGTCGTCCCCGCGCCGGACGCCGGTTCACCTCTCCGTCGGGTCACCCGACCTTGTCCTCCCAGTCTCGAACGTCCTAGGGTGGTGGAGGGTCGACGAGGGAAGGGGAGCCGCGATGGCAGAGGCCCCGGTCAAGAAGCCTGACACGATTGTCCTGATCCACGGTTTCTGGGTGACGCCGAGGAGTTGGGAGCACTGGAAGAAGTATTACGAGGCGAAGGGCTATACGGTCCTCACACCCGCGTACCCGGGGTTCGAGGTCGAGGTCGAGGCGCTCCGCGCCGACCCCACGCCGATCGAGCAGCTCCAGGTGCCGGAGATCATCGACATGCTCGAGAACATGATCGGGAAATTGGATCGTCCGCCGATCATCATCGGGCACTCGGCCGGCGGCGTGTTCACCCAGATCTTGCTCGATCACGGCTTCGGTGCGGTTGGGGTGGCGATCGACTCCGCGCCGACCGAGGGCGTGAAGGTCGTTCCGCTCTCCGAGATCAAGTCCGGGTTCCCCATCCTGAAGAACCCCGCGAACCGGCATCGAGCGGTCGGCTTCACGCCGAAACAGTGGCACTACGTGTTCGCGAACACGTTCAGCGAAGAGAAGTCACTTGAGCTCTACGAGCGCTACCACATCCCAGCCTCAGGCAGAGTCTTCTGGGGGAGCGCACTCGCGAACATCCACCCCGGGAAGGACGACACCTACGTCGACTACCACAACGACGCGCGACCGCCGTTGCTGTTCATCTCTGGGAAGCAGGATCATCTCTTCCCGCCGAAGGTGGGCCATTCGAACGCCAAGCACTAC
>CBHFMJ010000296.1:0-2643 GCA_965994715.1 uncultured bacterium
CCACCCCCTCCCCGGTTGTCCACTTGGTGGGCGGCGCCGGGCCCCCCCCCCCCCCCGGGGGGGGGGGCCCCCGCGCCTCTCCCCTGTCATGAGCGGATCTCAGGCCGACAAGGGACGCTTCGAGCCTCGCTTGAAGCACAGACTCTCGACGGGTCTCGTCGTCGGCTCCCTCGTGGGGATCGCGATCGGGATCGGCGTGGGGATCTTCGCGTTCGACGGGCGGCTCGGCGCCGTCGCCGCCTGCGCCATCGCCGGTCTCATCGCCGGACTGCTCTACGGTACGATCGTGGGTTCGTTCGCCGGCTTGGAATCGCCCGATCCGGGCCAGGAACCCTCCGAGACATCGCACCCGTTGTCGGAACCCGCCGTGGACGAGGAGCACGAACCGGGCGGCTCAGGAACGCCCGGCGCGGATCGACCCGGCTGACCGGTTCCCTCTCGTTGGATCTCGGGAGCGCGACCCCGGTCGGTGTCAGCCCGCGTCCTCGACCCTCCGGAACACCGGCACGGCGAACCAGGACACGCCCAACACGAGGAGGACGACGAGGCTCACCAGGATCGCGGCGACGACGCCGTACAGCACGTTCGTGATGAGGAAGACGACGGTCGACATCGCGAGCGTGAGCAGCACGAGGCCCACGATCGCGAACGTGTTCGACAGACGCAGCATCTGCTCCTTGTCCCCCTGCCGGAAGCGGATCCGATGGTAGGCCGCGGGCATCGTGAGCGCCCCGGTCGCGCCCACCGTCAACAGGACGGTGGCGAAGTACACGATCTTGTCGGTCGAGGTCGCATCCTCGAACCCGCTCGAGAAGGGAACCGTGAGGAGGAAGGCGAGCAGGACCTGCACGCCCGGCAGGATCACGCGGAGGCCGTTCAACAGCTCGATCAGCTCGCGATCGACGCGCTCCTTGGGTGACTCGTCGGGGTCCGTGGTGGCCGTCGATCCACGATCCGCTTCGGCGCCCGCCCGCTGGTTCTGCTGCTCCTCGGTCACCGAGCCACGGTACCCGACCTACGGGATGGTGCCGAGTTTGGTCGACGGCGTCGGCGGGAACGCTGGGAGGGCACGGAGGAAGACGGAACGACCGAGCGAGAGAGGACGTGTTCCCATGATGCTCGTCAGGCACGCGATGGCGATGTCTCCCGTGACCGCGTCAGCCGACATGAACGCGGGCGACGCCGCCGGTCTCATGGCCGCGAACGACATCGGGGTCGTACCCATCACGGACGGCGACCGACTCGTCGGGATCGTGACGGATCGCGATCTGGTGCTCCGTGTGCTCGCGGAACGGAAGGACCCGAGGGCCGTGCGCTTGGGAGATATCGCGACGACGAAGGGGGTCGAGACCACCTCACCGGACACGCAGCTCTGCGACGCCAGGGCGCTGATGGCCGAGCGGCGGATCCGACGGCTCCCGGTCGTCAAGGACGACCGGCTCGTCGGCATGTTGTCCCTGGGTGACGTGGCGATCGGATCGGCGTCGATGCGGAGCGTGGGAGAGACGCTCGCGTCGATCTCGACGTCGATGGCCACCGAGGACAGGAACGCCGGACCCAACATCGGTACGCCCGAACGGGTCAAAGAGGCGCGGGAGGCTTCGTAGCCGTTCCGCTCGAACGTGGGGCGGGAGCCGGTCGCGGACCCCCTCCGTCCGGCTCCCGTTTCACACCTCTTCGGCGAGCTTCCGGAGTTTCTCCAGCGATTGGGAGACGAGCCGGGAGACGTGCATCTGCGAGATCCCGAGCTCCCCGGCGATCTCCGTCTGGGTCCTCCCCTCGAAGAACCGGAGGTAGAGGATCGTCCGCTCCCGCTCGGGGAGGTCGCGGAGCGCGGGCGCGAGGCTCAGCCACTCATCAGAGACCTGGAAGCTCGGGTCCACGCTCCCGATCGACTCGGCGGCGGTGCTGGACGCGTCGCCGACCGGAGCATCGAGCGAGTCCGTCGTGTACGCCTGCAGTGCATCGAGGGCTTGCAAGACGTCGTCTTCTCCGATGTCCGCCGCCCGAGCGATCTCCGCGACGGTCGGAGCGCGGCCGAGGTCCTGCCACATCGTCGACACGGTGCGATTGACGAGGATCGCCGTCTCCTGAACGTTCCGCGGGACCCGGAGCGCCCACCCGCGATCGCGGAAATGCCGCTTCAGCTCACCCACGATCGTCGCTGCCGCGGAGGTCGAGAACGGCACTCCCCGCTCGGGATCGAATCGGTCGATCGCGTTCAACAGGCCGAGAGAGGCGGTCTGGGTGAGATCGTCGACGGGCTCACCCCTGCCCGAGAAGCGTCGGGCGAAGTACTCGGCGAGCGGCAGGAACTCCGTGGCGAGCGCCTCCCGGGCGGACGGGTCGGGCAATCGACGGAAGAGATCCATGATCTCCTCGTCGGATCGTGTCTGGCCGGTACGCTCGCTCACCGATCCACACGCTCACGACGCTTGGTGAACCCGATCGACGGACCGGCCCCCTCGGCCCGGTCAGCTCGGACCTCATCGGTGAGTCCTTTCACCACGAGCCAGGGCCACGACGCCGTGACGCGATCGGTGGGCCACGGGTCCGACCGCCCGTCGGACGTGAGGGTGACCTCCATGGTGTCGCCGTCGCGACCGATCGACATCTGGAGCGACGTCGCGTCGCCCTCCTCGA
>CBHFMJ010000297.1:0-2640 GCA_965994715.1 uncultured bacterium
CTGACTACGGATCAGAAGGTTGGGGGTTCGACTCCCTCCCGGCGCGCTAGCAGGTCAACGCGTGCGTCCCTTGCGGTACACCGCTCGGACAGCGGATGATTCGCCCCCACACGAGATGAGGGGGAGAGCAGTGGGGATCGAGATGCAACCTCGCGCAGCCTCGCCCACTACGGTCGGACGACAGGGTCGTCGAGATGCGTCGGCGGCGATGTGGGAGCGACAATGGCCAAGTTGACCTACGCGTCGAACATGTCCCTCGACGGCTGTACCGAGGACGAACGCGGCGCCTTCGACTGGGCCCCACCGAACGACGACGTGTTCGCGTTCATCACCGACCTCATGCGGTCCGCGGGCACCTACCTCTACGGGCGGCGCATGTACGACACGATGGCCGTCTGGGAAACCAACGCCGCGTTGGCCGAGCAGTCGGACCTCATGAGTGACTATGCCAACGTCTGGAAGGCGGCCGAAAAGGTCGTCTACTCCACGACCCTGGACGCGGTGTCAACCGCCAACACCCAACTCGAACGCCGCTTCGACCCCGGAGCGGTGCACGACCTGAAGGCCGCGGCCAGCCGCGATCTCCTCGTGGGAGGCCCGAACCTCGCGGCACAGGCGTTCAAGGCCGGGCTGGTCGACGAGTGCCACCTGTTCATCTGGCCCGTCGTCCTCGGCGGGGGCAATCCGGCGCTGGCGATCGATACGCGCGCCGATCTCGAGCTCCTGGATGAGCGCCGATTCAGCAACGGCGTCGTATACCTTCGCTACCGTCTTCTGTAAGAAGCCGCGTCCGCTTCGACGGGAACGCTCCAGGGAAGGTTGGCTCTCCGACGAGAACGAGAGCAACGAGAGGATCGCCTGCCGGCTCGCTGATGCGGCGGCCTCGGCGGAGTTCTGTTCGGCTCGTGCAGGAGCACCTCGAGCTGGATCACGTCACGGTTATGTTGATGTCTGAGCGCGCGCGCCGAACCGTCGAGTCATGGATGGAGGTCGCCGGGTCATGAAGCGAGCGACGATCGGCCTGCTGTCGCTGGGTGGGACGATCGCCATGACCGGCGAGAAAGGCGAGCGGGTCGTGCCGACCCTGGCGAGCGAGACCCTGTTGGCCGGGCTACCGCAGATCGACGAGATCGCCGACGTCGAAACCGATTCCGTCCGTCAAGTGCCAGGCGCGCATCTCGTCCAGGATGACCTTCTCGAGCTCGCGAGGGTGATCGAGTCGCGGATGGAGGCCGGAACCGACGGTGTCGTCGTCACCCAGGGGACAGACACGCTGGAGGAGAGCGCCTTCGCTCTCGACTCGATCCTCGCAGGGGAGGGGCCAGTCGTCATGACGGGCGCGCTTCGGAACCCGAGCATGGTCGGTTCGGATGGCCCCGCGAACCTGCTCGCGGCGATCCGAACCGCGGCGAGTCCTGGGGCGCGAGACTTGGGCGTCTTGGTATTGATGAACGACGAGATCCACTCCGCCCGGTTCGTACGGAAGGTCCACACCTCGAGCCCAGCGGCGTTCGCCTCGCCGCTGACCGGACCCATCGGATGGGTGACCGAGGGAACGGTCAGGATCGTGGCCCGTCCGACTCGCCCACCCGGCATCGGGATCCCCGACCGCCATCCGGAGCGCCCGGTGGCGCTCGTCAGGCTGTGGCTCGGCGACGAGGGTCAGCTCATCCGGGCGGTTCGGGACCTGGGCTATGAGGGACTCGTGGTCGAGGGGTTCGGAGGAGGCCACGTGCCGGCCGCCGTGGCTGAAACGCTCGGGTCCCTCGCATCGGTGATGCCAGTCGTGCTGGCATCCCGAACGGGAACGGGCGAGATCCTCCAGCGCACGTACGGGTTCACCGGGTCCGAGATCGACCTCCTCGAGCGGGGGCTCATTCCGGCCGGGTACCTCGACGGCCTCAAGGCTCGCATCCTGCTGTCCCTCCTCCTCCGCAGTGGAATGACGAGGGACGACGTCCCCACGGCGTTCCGGCTCCGCTCGACCGCGTCCCTCTCCTGATCCCGGTCCCGGCAAGAACGCGACTCTCGAAGGCCGCGTAGAGCCCGGCGGCGGCTCACCAGGTGCATCGCACGCTAGGTGAGTCGTATGGACAGGTGATAACTCGGCGCACAGCGCTCGGCCTTGAGCTGCGGAAACGGTGCTCCGCACACCGTTCAGCGCCGTCTGACTACGGATCAGAAGGTTGGGGGTTCGACTCCCTCCCGGCGCGCTTCCGCAGGTCAGAGGTGGCTGTACGCCGCTGAAGCACGTACGGGTCGCCATCGCTCAGCGCTCATGCGCCCCACGAGATCTCACTTCGTCGGCTCTTGGATCCAGACTGGGGCGTTGCCGGGCTCGACGAAGGCGGTCCCGACGCTATGGCTCGTCGTCCGAAGCCAGCACCGCACCCGTCAACGCCACCCCCGCTACGTACACGACATGGGTGCCCAGGCTGGTCGCAAGAACGTCCCACGTCCATTTCCAGGGCGGCGGCGTCCGGCCGAGGAGTGGGAACAGGGAGAAGGTGGCAGTCATCAGCATGCCGCCGAAGATGATGCTCGCCTACGGCTCCCCGAGACGACGACGGAGCAACCCGTGCATCACGCCGAACGCGGAGCCGTACCCCCAGCGGAGCGCCGTGCCGAGCTCTTGTTCAC
>CBHFMJ010000298.1:0-2577 GCA_965994715.1 uncultured bacterium
TCCGTGCGGGCGATCACCACGAACGACTCGTCCCGTCGGGCGTCGCACGCGGCGAGGCTAGCCGTTCACCGCGCGGCGCGTCCGGCCGATTCGAGCGCCCGCTCCGTTCGTTCGCGCATGTCCACCATCACGGTAGCGAGCCGCTCGTCGTGGCCGAGCGCCGGGCGCAGATCGACCTCGAGCGACACGGCGCCCTCGTAGTCGGAGCCCGCGAGGTCCTCGAGGAACGCGTCGAGGTCCAGCACACCGTGTCCGGGCGGCAGGTGGGAGTCCCACCCCTTCCCCGCGTTGTCGGACAGATGGACGTGCCGGAGCCGGTCGCCGAAGAGACGGCGAACCTCGATCGGATCGTGCCGCGCCACCGCGGCATGGGACGTGTCCAGCGCGAGGTGGTGCATCCCCTCGAGGACGTCCAGATCCTGGTTCGAGTGGAACGTGAGGTCCCTCCCACCGACGCGAACAGGGAACATGTTCTCGACCGCGACCGCGACGCCGGTGCGCTCCTCGACGGTCGGAAGGTCGTCGACGAGCCAGCGACGGAACGGGCGCTGCCATCGATAGGGCGGGTGCACCACGACCACCGGGATGCCGGCGTCCGCCGCGGCCTCGACGGAGCGGTCGATCTTCTCGATCGGGTCAGTCCCCCAGACCTTCCGGGTGAGCAGCAAGCACGGAGCGTGCAGTGCCCCCACCTCGAGATCGAACTCGTCCGCCAGGGCGCGGATGCGCGCGGGATCCTGGCTCTCCGGATCCTTCGTGACCATCACCTCGACGCCGCGGTAGCCGCACTCTGCCGCGAGTCGGAAGGTCCACGACAGAGGTCGGGCGAAGAAGGCGGCAGACGAGAACAAGACAGACGGGGAAGCCATGGCTCCGATGCTACCGGCTGTTCCCGGACCGGCCATGCGTATCCTGTGAGGACATGTGGGTGTTCCCGCTCGCCGCTGCGGTGGTGGCGTTCGTGTTCGCGGCGGCGCTCGCGCGTCGGTTCGCCCGCACCCGACGGCTCCACCTCGCGATGTGGTGCGGGGCCCTCGTGATGTACGGCTTGGCATCGCTCGCCGTCGCGGGGGGCGCCCTCTCAGGATGGAGCCGCACGCTCTTCGAGATGTACTGGATCCTCGGCGCGGTGCTGAACGTCCCCCTGCTCGCCGCCGGTGAGATCCATCTGCTTCGGCGAGGCCAGGTCCTAGACGTGGTGGTCTGGGTGGTCCTGGCGTTCGTGTTCGCCTACACCGTCGCGGTGACCCGGGGCGCGGCGATCGATCCCTCGGCTCTCGCGGAGCGGCTCCCGTCGGGCAAGGAGGTCTTCGGTGACGGGACGGCCGCCTATCGCCTCCCACAGGTGATCTCGATCCCTTCCTACGTGATCCTCGTCGCCGGCGCGGCGTGGTCGGCGTGGCGGATGCGCGGACGACCGGAGGTGCGGAGCCGGTTCATCGGGACGCTGCTCGTCGCGGCCGGGGCCACAATCACGGCCGTCGCGGGCTCCGCGTTCGCCGCGGTGGGCAACCTCCCAGCGTTCTCGATCTCGTTGCTCGCCGGCGTCGCCGTGATGTTCTTCGGCTTCCGCCGGGCGAGCGAGTCCCGTCCCGCATCCGAACGGCGCGATCTTCCGGCGCACTGACGATCCCCCGAGTGATCCACTCGGACGTCGCGCGCGAACCAGGCCTGACCGCGCCCGAGGAAGGGGGACGCAGGCGCCCGACCGGGAGGGTCCCGGAGAGCGGGCGGCGCGCGACAGAGGCACTCCCGCCCATCCGACACGCACGATCAACGACCTCAGGAGGGGATCGCTTTGTTTGCTCGGAAGCGTGCATCACGGATCAAGCGAGCGGCTGCGCTCGCCGTCACGGGGACGCTCGCCGTGGCCGCGTTCGCCGGGCTCGGCCCGGTCGCGTCGACGGCGTCCAGTCACCGCGAAGCACCGCTGGTCTCGGCCGATCCTCCGATCGACGCGACCGACCTCTACGCGTTCGTCCCGGACGACGCGCCGAACAAGGTCGCGCTCGTCGGCTCGTGGATCCCGTTCGAGGAGCCCGCGGGCGGCCCGAACTTCTACCTCTGGGCCGAGCGAACGAACTACGACATCAACGTCGACAACGACGGAGACGCGCGTCCCGACGTGATCTTCCGTTGGCGGTTCACGACGCATCACCGCAACCCCGACTCCTTCATCTACAACAACGGGCCGGTGACGTCGCTGAACGACGAGAACCTGCTCATCTACCAGACCTACGACCTGACCCGCATCAAGGGAGACAACGCCGTCAAGCTGCTCGACAACGCGCGCGTCGTCCCCTCACATGTCGGCGACGCGTCGATGCCCGGATACAACGCCGACCTCTTCGACGCGGGGGTGCGGTCTGCCGGCAGCGGCAGGCGGAGCTGGGTCGGTCAGTCCGACGATCCGTTCTTCCTCGACCTCCGTGTCTTCGACCTCCTCTACGGAGGGGACTTCTCGGAGGCCGGCGACGACACGCTGGACGGCTTCAACGTCAACACGATGGTGCTCGAGGTGCCGAAGAGCCAGCTCCGTGGGCCGGATGACGGCGTGATCGGTGTCTGGACCACGGC
>CBHFMJ010000299.1:0-2543 GCA_965994715.1 uncultured bacterium
CGCCTTGTAGGCGATGGTCATGGCCGCCGTCCCCGCCGCTCCCGCGAGGACGCCCTGGATCGGCCACGGTATCGCTCCCCGGCCCTTCACGTCGTCGTCCTCGTGTGCGCCTCCCGGGGGTTACGGTTTCCGAACGGGTTCCTCGCCAGGATCACCGGCGGCGAGCAACGCCGTATCGGGAACCTCGACGATCGAGGGGGGATCGCTGGTGCTCCCGACGGTGTCCGTCTCCGTTCGATCGGCGCCCGTCCGGGCCGCGATCGTTCGGGTCGTCGCGCGAAGCCGCTTGGCGGCGCGGGCGACATCTCCTCCCTCGTCCGACAGCGCGAGCCGGATGGCCGCATCTCGTGCGGCCTCACCGATGGTCTTGAGCGATGCGCCGTCGTCGAGGGCGAGGCGCACCGCGCGTTCGAGGTCATGCCGCTGCCAGCTGTGGCTGGCCGTCCCCACCTCGAAGCGCTCATCCTGCGGGATCGATCCGACCGTGACGACGCCGGGTCCGGCGTGGCGGGCACTGATCCCTCTGATGAGCGTGAGGAGGTCGTGCACGTTCGCCGGATAGTCCCGGCCTTCCAGGAATGTGCCGAGCGCGGGGTCGAGCTGGATCTCCTCTCCTCGGGGTCGCAGCCGGCGAAGGAGGTGTTCGGCGATCGTCGGGATGTCTTCTCGGTGCTCGCGGAGGGGAGGGAGGCGGAACCGGGTCGTGATCCGCTCCCAGAAGTCGTCTGTCGTTTCGGAGCCCGGTCCCGGCGGCTCCTCGCTCGTCGAGCAGATCAGTCGGAGGTTGGACATCGGCGTGCCCGTCCCGCCGACGGGCCGCCGATTCCGATGCTCGATGTTCCGGAGCAATGACCCCCGGAGCGATGAGGGAAGTTCCCCGACCTCGTCGAGGAAGATGGTCCCGGCATCCCGAACACCGAGCGTTTCGAGGCCGATCTCGCCGAAGAGGGGGGCATCGGCTTCCTCCGACGCGCCCACCAGGTGCCCGACGAGGTCTCCTCCGTCGTGTGTCCCTCCGAAGGTTCTGCAGTCGATCGTCACGAACTCATCCTTGAACGGACGAGGGTCGAGTTCGTGGATCAACCGCGCGACGACGTCCTTGCCGGTCCCGCTCTCGCCGATCAGGAGGACGGATGCGTCGCTGAAGCGAGCGACCTCGACGATCTCACGCAGGAGGGAGGTCCACGCGAGTGTCCGTCCGGCAAGCGCGTCCTGCACCTCCGATGAGTGAACGAGTTCATCCACCTCGGCCCAGCGAGTCAGGCGTGCCGCTACCTCATCGGCGAGACCTGCGTCGTCCATCCGAACCACGACATCCGAGGCCCCGGCGTCGAGGAGTGGCCAGGGGCCGATGTCCGCGACCGCCTCCGGGGACGTCCCGACGGCGAGGATGCGGACCCCGCCTCGGCTGGATCCCCGCACGACATCCACAACGTCGTCGGAGACCCGATCGAACACGATCAAGCCGATGTCGGATCCATCGGGGGCCGGAGGTGGCGGAGCCCACACCACGTCGGCCAGCGCGGAACGCACGCTGGATGCCGCTGCTGAGGCCCCATTGGTCGCGAAACGGATCCAGCGCGTCATCGGTCGCGAAGCACGCCCCCTCCGGGTGGGATCGGGATGTTCGAGGCAAGGGTCGCGCAGCTATGGGCGACGGACAAGTCGCCGCACCTGCCTAGGTGGATAGGCCGACGCTCCGTGGCCGTTCGTCAGGGTGTGTCCCCCTGTCGGGGGATGGTCATCGAGCCACCCACCTGACGTGGCTCCGGGACCTCATCCTCACTGATGAGCCTCGTCGCTGCTCTTTGCCGAGCCTCGTCATGATCGCCAGCGCGGCTCCGAGATCCTGGAACCCCTGCGTCTCTACCTTCTTGTCTTCCAGGTCCTTGTAGACGGCGAAGAAGTGTTCGGTCTCGGCGAGCAGAGAGGGACGGAGGTCGTCGAGGTCCATGAGATGAGTCGACGCCGGGTCGCGAAGGGGAACGCACAGGACCTTGTCATCCTTCCCCTTCTCATCCTTCATCCCGAAGACTCCCACCGGTCGCGCGAGGATCCGGCATCCAGGGAAGGTGGGCTCTCCGACGAGGACGAAGGCGTCGAGAGGATCGCCATCCTCTCCGAGTGTCCCCTCGATGAATCCGTAGTCGGCCGGGTATCGGGTCGCCGTGAAGAGCATCCGGTCGAGGTAGATGGATCCCGTCGCGTGGTCCATCTCGTACTTGTTCCGGGATCCACCCGGGATCTCCACGACGACCGTCACGCCTGCTGCGTCCATGTTCGAACCATAGTCGGCTCCCTGTGATCCAGTCGTCGGCGGGCCCGTGAACACGTCTGGCGCGATCGATTTCGGATGACAGTTGGAGCAGCAGGGGCTATGGCCGGAACGGCCACGGGTCGAGCGGGAGTGGCGGGTTGGGATCTTGCGAGAAGTCGAAGTCCCTCGCCAGGTCACCGAGGATCCCGACCTCCTCCCGGACCGTAGGCCGGGAGTCCGGCCAGCCGCTCGTGTGCGGGTCGAGCCGTTCTCCGGACAGGAACCG
>CBHFMJ010000300.1:0-2527 GCA_965994715.1 uncultured bacterium
CTTCGACGCCGCCATCCTTGACCTGCGCATGCCCGGACTCAGCGGCATCGAGGTGCTCGAGCAGATCAAGCAGGTTTCGCCCGACACCGAAGTCATCATCATGACCGGGCACGCCAGCATGGAGACAGCCATCGAAGCGGTGCGGCTGGGCGCTTTCGACTACATCACCAAGCCGTGCAAGCTGACCGAGATCGACGCCGTGTTACGCAAGGCCACGGAGAAGCGCGAGCTGAAGAACAAGAACCTGGCCCTGCAAAGCCGCGTCAAGGCCGCCGAGGTGAAGAGCTCCCGGAACGCGATGCGGGTGGTTCGCCGTCACGGCAAGCGGAAGGAGTTCACCTCGCGGGTCGAAGGACGGAAGATCGCGAAGGTCGAGCGCCGAGGCAAGTACCTCCTGCTCCACCTGGACTCCGGCGAGGTGCTCGTCACGCACTTCGGCATGAGCGGGCAGTTCCAGCGCGGCAACGGGCGCGTGCCGTTGGAGCCGCACACGCACGTCGTGCTCACGTTCCAGCAGCGGGGAGACCTTCGATACGTCGACCCGCGCACGTTCGGCGAGATGTTCGTGGCCGACGGCAACGACATCGGCAAGGTCAAGGAGCTGCAGCACCTCGCGATCGACCCCCTCGATCAGGTGTTCACCTGGCCCACCTTCCAGTACCTCCTCGCCCAGCGGGCGTCGAAGATGAAGCAGCTGTTGATGGACCAGAAGTTCATATCCGGGCTCGGCAACATCTACTCCGACGAGGTCCTGTTCCACGCCGGCATCCGATACGACCGCCTGAGCGACACACTGTCCTCACAAGAGGTCCGGCGCCTCTACCGGGCGATCCAGGAGGTGCTGCAGGAGGCGATCAAGCAGCGCGGCACGACCCTCGACGACGAGGCCTACCTCGATCTGTTTGGGGACCCAGGCGCCTACGGCCCCGAGCTCAAGGTCTACGGGCGTGAGGGGCTTCCGTGCCGCCGATGCCGCACCCCGATCCAGACCGTGAGGATCTCGCAGCGGACCTCGTATTTCTGCCCCCAGTGCCAGAGCTGAGGACGTTCGCAGTCCGAGAGGCGGTTCGCCGAGGCTCAGATCAGCTCCGCACCGGCGTCCCGCATGCGCCCGAGAGCGGAGGGGCCGTCGCCCGGCTGCAGGTCGACGGCCCGGATCGCCTCGGTGACTACCTCGACCGGGTAGCCGAGCATGCGGGCGTCGAGCACCGTCTCCACGACGCAGTAGTCGGTCGCGAGCCCGCAGATCACGAGCCGCTCGATCCCGTTGGCCTCGAGCATCTCGTGCAGGACCGTGTCGCCGCGCTCGCCCGACAGCGGGTCGCGAACGCTGAACCCCGAGTATCCGTCGCGGCCGTCGTGGCCCTTGCGCACCACCTCGCTGCCCTCGATGGTCAGATCGGGATGGAACGCCGCACCGTCGGTGTCCTCCACGCAGTGCACGGGCCAGATGCCACCGTCCCGCTGGAAGTGCGGCGTGTGTTCCGGATGCCAGTCTTGCGTGTAGACGACCAGGGCGCCCGCAGCCTTCGCCTTCTCGACCTCCGTGTTCACGATCGGCACCACCAGCTCGCCGCCCTCGACGTAGAGGGTGCCCGCAGGGTCGGCGAAGTCGTTCTGCACGTCGACCACGAGCAGCGCGGTGCGGGCGTCGTAGCTGGCCATCGATGCAGCGTACAGAACGAGCGCAGCGTCTCAGCCGGTGGGCTGGCACGATGGATGTGTGCGGCGGGTGCACGTGGAGGTGACTGGCCGGGTGCAGGGCGTGTTCTACCGCGCCACCTGCGTCGAGCGCGCCCGGGCGCTGGGGCTCTCCGGATGGGTCCGCAACACGGTGGACGGGAGCGTGGAGGCCGAGTTCGAGGGCCCGGACGACCAGGTGCGGGCGATGATCGACTGGTGCCGCGTCGGCCCTCCCGGCGCACGCGTCGCCGACGTGTCCGTGCGGGAGGAGCCTTCCGGAGGCGACGAGGGGTTCCGGGTCGTCCGGTGAGCCGGCCGGACGGCTTGGGACAACCTGAATCACATCCCTGTTAGCATCCGCCCACATGCTCCTCCGGTCGATCATGATCCGCGGGTTCAAGTCGTTCGCGGACAAGACGGTGCTCGGATTCACCCCGGGTGTGTCTGTCATCGTCGGCCCCAACGGATCGGGGAAGTCGAACCTCGTCGACGCGATCAGCTGGGCGCTCGGCGAGCAGGGGGCTCGGTCCCTCCGAGGCGGCCACATGGCCGACGTGATCTTCGCGGGCACGCCCTCGCGTCCGGCTCTCGGCATGGCCGAGGTGAAGCTCGTGATCGACAACGCCGCGGGGAGGATCCCGGTGCCGATGAGCGAGATCGAGGTCGCGCGCACGATCTTCCGCTCGGGCGAATCCGAGTACCGCATCAAAGGGCAGGTCGTCCGGCTACTCGACGTGCAGGAGCTGTTGAGCGAGACGGGCATCGGGCGCGCCCTGCACACCGTGGTCGGTCAAGGGCAGCTCGAAGAGGTGCTCCTGGCCAAGCCGGAGGACCGGCGCGAGTA
>CBHFMJ010000301.1:0-2508 GCA_965994715.1 uncultured bacterium
GGCCCGGCGCCCGCGTGGCGGTGATCGGACTGGGTGGGATCGGTCTAGCGGCGCTTCAAGGCGCGAGGATCGCGGGCGCCGAGCGGTTGATCGCCGTGGACCTCGCCGCCCCGAAGCTCGCTTGGGCGGAGCGGTTCGGTGCGACGGACACGGTCGACGCCTCCGCCACCGACGCCGTCGCCGCGGTTCGCGAGCTCACGCATGGCAGCGGCGTCGACTTCGCGTTCGAAGCGACCGGGGTCCCCACGGTCGTGTCGCAGGCCGTGGCGATGCTGGACTACGCGGGGGTCGCCGTCGCGATCGGCGTGCCGCCGATCCCCGCCGAGGTCACGCTCTCGTGGAACGGCACCGAGGATGCCGCCTACCCTCGGAAGACGTCGCTCCTGATCACGGACGGTGGCGATCCGATCCCGTCGGAGGACTTCCCGGAGATGGCCGGCTGGGCACTCGAGGGCCGGCTGGACCTCGACGGGATGGTGACGCGGGAACTCGACCTCACAGATCTCGACGAGGCGTTCCGCGCGATGCTCGCCGGCGAGGTGATCCGCTCCGTCGTGGTGTTCGACCCATGAGGGAGACGCTCGCGAGCGAGCGCGCTCTCCGTGGTGACCTGAACATCTGGTGGCGGCTCGGGGCCCCGATCGTGGTGCTGATCGTCCGAGCCTTGTTCCGGGTTCGCATCGCCGGGATCCACCACGTGCCGCTGGACGGGCCCGCGATCCTGGCGTTCGTGCACGTGAGCGTGCTGGATGGGCCGTGCCTCGCAGCCGAGGTCGCGTGGCGGCGCCGACGGACCGTGCGGTTCCTCGTCGCGGCAGAGATCTTCCACGTCCCGGTGATCGGCTGGATCCTCCGCCGCTATCGCCAGATCCCCGTCCGTCGCGGCAAGAGCGACGAGGGTGCTCTCAGCGAGGTGACCGCGACGATCCGCCGCGGGGCCGTCACGGCGATCGCGCCGGAGGGAGCCGTGAACCTCACGCCCGGCGACCTCCAGCGGATCCGGAGCGGGATCGCACGGATCGCCATCCCCACCGGTGCGCCCGTGATCCCCGTCGGGATCTGGGGGACGCACCGCCGATGGTCGAAGACTGGACGCCACTGGGGCAGGCCCCTGCGACCGAAGCTCGCACTGGCGTTCGGCGACCCTATCGAGCCCAGGGGCGACGTCGCTGTCCAGGCCGACATCGATGTCTTCGTCGCGCTCGTCCGCCAGGCCTTCGAGCGCCAGCTCGTCGAGGCTCGCACACTGGCTGGTGATCCCGCCTGAGGCCCCGCTCGGGATCGGCGTCGGGCTCGTGCTCGTCGGCGAGACGCTCATGAGGGTCGCCCGCAGTCACACTCGTGATTAGGTCCCGAGCGGGCGGGGTAGGAAGCGGGTTGGAGGTGGTGCTCCGTGATGAGCCCATGGGCCTATCCCGAGAATCGGTATTACTACGAGTGGTACGCCGAAGAGTCAGGTGACGAGCGCTCGGACGGTGAGATCAAGCAGGATCTCCTGGATCAGATCCGCACCGGTCCCTACGCCGACCAGTACGACATCGATGTGGACGTGAAGAAGGGCGTTGTGATCCTGACGGGGACCGCCAGCACGACCGTCGCGAAGCGGGCGGCGGGCGACGATGCCTGGGACACCCGTGGGGTGACCGACGTTAGCAACCAGATCCAGGTCCGCAGCACCATCCCGGTCGCCTGAGATACTCAGCGCACAAGAGAGGCGGCTCCGCGTGCACGGTTCCGGCCGACCTAGCCGCCCAGCGCCACGCCCGTGATCAGGTTCGAGTCGCGGAGCTTCCGGAGCGCCTCGCGCTCGATCAGACGTACCCGCTCACCCGACAGCCCGAGCACCTTCCCGGTCTCCCGGAGCGACAGCGGCTGCCCGTTCTCGAGCCCGTACCGAAGCGCGACGACATGACGCTCGCGCTCGTCCAGCACCTTGTCGACGGCCCCGCCGATCTCCTCGCGGAGTAGCTGGTCCTCGACCTCGGCGAAACCTGCCTCGGAGTCGATCTCCTCGATCAGGTCGCCCAGCTCGGTGTCCTCGCCGACCGGTGACTGGAGGGAGAGCGGCTCGCGCCGGCCCATCTCGGTCAGGTCGTCGATCTCATCGACGGTGGTATCGAGGGCCTTCGCCAGCTCCTCGCGGGAGGGCTCGCGACCCATCGACTGCGCGAACTGGAACCGGGTGCGGTTCAGCTTCCGGAGCCGGTCGTGGATGTGGACGGGCAGGCGGATCGATCGCGAGCGGTCTGCGATCGCCCGCGTGATGCCCTGGCGGATCCACCACGTGGCGTAGGTTGAGAACTTGAAGCCTCGGCGCCAGTCGAACAGCTCCACGGCTCGCATGAGGCCGATGTTGCCCTCCTGGATCAGATCGAGGAGAGGGAGACCTTGGCCCTGGTACTTCCGGGCCACGGAGACGACCAACCGAAGGTTCGCCATGATGAAACGCTGACGCGCGGCCTCGGCCGTGCGGATGTCACGGCGGGCCTTCGCGATGCTCTTCTCGGA
>CBHFMJ010000302.1:0-2487 GCA_965994715.1 uncultured bacterium
CCAGAGACCGGTGTTCATGTCGCTCGCGTAGACCAGACCGCCTTCGACGACCACTCCCCAGACCTGCGGCGTCTGGGACAAGGTGCCTCGCTGTGAGGGCTTGACCGGATTCTGACCGGCCGGCGGCACGAAGTATGCGACCTCCTTCGGCGCAACTGGGTTGCTCGCGTCGACTACACGGACGCCGTCTGAATACCACGAGATGTAGACGTCGGTTCCGACGACGAACGGGTTGTGGATCACGTAGTCGCCGGACCCCTGCGAGCCGGTGCCGAGCGAGTTAGGCGTTCGGAACGCCCCGATCTGTGTTGGCGCGGCGAGGTTCGAGTAGTCGTAGATTCGGAGATACCCGTAGCCAGTCTCGATCGACGGGCCCGAGTTCTTGCAGAAGTCCTCGTCAGCCGTGAACAGCAGCTTGCGGGCGTCGTCGTAGTTTGACGAGTGCGCGTCGCCGTCGGCATTGGCCGGATAGACGCTTCGACCCCTGAAGACGGGATTCGCAGGGTTGGAGACATCGAGGGCGATGAAGCCGCTGTCCCAATAGCTGAGGAAGACAAGGGTTCCGTCGTGCGACGGCTCGGCGCCGTGACCGTAGTTCGGGTCGGCGTCGCAGCCCTGTCCTTCGGAGAACGGGCCGCCGATGTCCTGAATGCCCCAGTCGGAGACCTGGATAGGCCCTGAGGGGTCGGTGATGTCGATCATCCGGAAATCGCCGTCCCCGTTCGCGTCACGGAAGCCGTTCGGTGTCGCCGGATCGGGATACCGGCTGGTGGGCACAGTGGCGTAGGCGTATGTCCGGCCGTTCGCGTGGTGTTCGACCTCGAACTCGTGAATACCGCGGGTGCAACATGCCGTCTTCAGGTACCCGATCCGTTGTGGCTGCTCGGGCGTTGTGACGTCCCACAGCATCAGGCCCCGGTCCGCGTTCGCGTCCGTGCGCGAGCCGGCGCACCACTGGAGACCAGCGACCGCGATATCCCGTCCGTCGCGCGCCGTGTAGACGACCACGTCCTCCGCAGATGTTCCCGCTGGGTTCTGAAGAGTTGCGACTCGCCGTACATTCGAGCCATCGCCCACACGGACGACAGCGACGCCGTTATTTGGAAACTCGGGACAGAACCGGTTCTTGCTGCCGTTGGCCCAGTCCTGGAACCCCCAATGACCGATGTAGGCGTAACCCTCGTGCGCCCAGACGTCGGCATTGAAGCCGCGGTTTCCCAGCGGCTCGTGAGCGACGACAGCCATGTTGGAGATCTGCATCGCTTTCTGGCCGCCGTCGTACGTCTTGTTCGACTGACTGAGGAAGTGCTTCTCGTCCTTCAGCAACTCGTCCTCGTTCGAGGGTGCCGTGAGCGCCCAGGCCGTGAACGTCAGCGCTGCGGCGGTGGCGACGAGCAGCACGATCGTCGTACGCATGTGCGTCCCCCCTTTCGCGAAACGGTCATTCTCCCGCGTGGCGAGCCGGTAGACAAGCGGTGCGGGCGGCGAACCGCCCCGCACCTCTCCTTTCTCAGGTGCACCCTTGCGCTAGGGGCGGCCCTTGCCGCCGACAGCCCAGAGGATGTGCGTAACGCGGCTTGTGCCGTCGGCGAATCGCTCGGTGATCGTCGAGCTCGCAATCCGATCCGAGCGCTGGACCGCGATTGGCGAGGCGTTCGCCGAGCCTGCTGCACCGACTGGGTTCGTTGCACCCAGCGTCGTCGTCGAGTCGAGGTGCGAATAGATCGAGACGAGCTGGTCGTAGTCGTGCTGGTTCGGGCTGGGGTTGTCGAGATTGCTCGCGTAGTCCATGCACGTGTTGAGATCGGCGCCCGACTCGTCCTGATGGTCGAGCCCGAACGTGTGGCCAACCTCCTGGCAGATCACGTGCTGTCTGTTGGTCGTGCTGTACCCCGCTCCAAGGTACGAATCGTTCATCCTCGCTGTGCCCTGCGTGATGTGGCTCCCGCGGAGCCAGATCTGCGCGATGCCGAGCCAGCCGTTGAATCCGTAGCTCCCGTTGCAGACCTCGACCCGGCCGGCCGTCGGCCGACACTTGCCCTTCGCCTGGCCCGCGACCACCGGAGCGTCGAGAACCGTCGACCGGCTCCAGTCCGATGAAGCACGAGCCAAGAGCGGATCCCACGATGCAGACATGTTGTCTCCGAGGGGAACGGTGAACGGATTCGACGTCCTCGCCCAGTGGTAGTTGCCCCAAGCGTGGCTCGCAGTCGCAACGGGAGCGAGCAATGCTGCCGACGCCAGGACGCCTGCGAGGGTCATCCAGAAACGATTGAACACGAGCTACCCCCCTCGTTATGAAATGACGGCGCGGGGAGTCTACGCCGGTGTTCGAAGAGCCACAACGACGCGCGTCAAAGAATGCGCCGAGCCCCGGCGATTACCCAAAGGGTTCGTTTCATGGTTGCTCCCTAGCTATGCCGACCAGGCGAGCGCCCGCCACGTGCGACCACCGTCGTTCGATTGCTTGACTTGGCCCTCAAGAAG
>CBHFMJ010000303.1:0-2473 GCA_965994715.1 uncultured bacterium
TTCCATCCGGCAAAGCCTGGATGAGAAGACACCACGTGTCGTTGTCTCCGCCGCTCAAGACGTGGTGCTCCGGGACGATCTCTCTGACCACCGGCCCGAATCCCGGGAGCATCTCGATGCGATCGCCCACGGAGAGGACCTGGAGTGCGGGATCGATCCGGTCGATGCTCCGCCGCCCGTCGTTGTCGATCCAGTCGTAGCTGTACCAGCCTCCTCGTCCGTAGCCGATCTGGAGGAGCCAAGGGAAGACGTCTCGGGGGGCGGCATCGATCGTGATCGCGCGCGTCGTCGAGGGCGCCTCTCGGCGGAGTAGCTCGTCGCCGGGCATCGGACGTCGGATGTCCTCGTCGCTCGCCCCCCATCGGCGCTGCCAGGGGCCGATGACGGTGATGTACCCCGTGAGAACGACGGTCGCCACGCCGAGGCCACAGGCGATACCGAGGGCCGGGCCAAGCCGCAGGATCAGTGTGGCGAGCACGGCCAAGCTCGCGAGCGCGCAGCCGATCAACACCAGGGCGACCCTTCGCATCGTGTGCATGCCTATCTCCTCCCCGGCGGTTCCTGTCCTCCGTTCGAACTCACCTTCCTTCTTCGGACGTCTCGTTCCAGGGGCCGAAGGACCCATGGCGTATGGACCGTCCGGCATCAGACACTGCATTCCGGACACAGGCGTCCTCGCGACGGTGCCGGCCACGATCGAGCTCGAGGAGGCAGCCCCCGGTCAGAGCGCTGCACGGCCTCGAACATGGAAGAGGTCCGAGGTTCTGATCCTCTAGCGCCTACCAGGGATCCGCTGCGTCGGAGCTGCGCCTGTTCCCTTGGTTCCCGAGGGAGAGGTGCCGGGTGGTGTAGCGATCGAGGGACCGGACGTCCCTCGGGCTCAGCCGATCGCACACCCAGTTCCAATGGAGCGATACGTGGTCGCCAGGGTGCAGGTCAGGAAGGAACCCTCGCCCGTCTGTCTTCACGGTAGCGAGCTCCGAGTCAATGGAGCCGATCCTCAGCCCGCGGCCGTCCCATCGGAGCGACGATACGGCGACCGAGGCCACGTCACCCACGAGCTCGATCACGCGCCCCCATCGGATCCGGCAGCGATCCATCACGTGGAGCGGGTGGTCGGGATGGCCGGCGCGCATCAGGCCGATCCACGGAGAGACAAGAAGGACATGGAAGCTGTGATGCGGCACGGCGCCCGCCAGGATCGCCGTCGACAGGTGGTCCCAGCCTCGACCCACACGCCGTCGGAAGCGATCCTCGATCGAGCCGCCGAGCGCCGCCATGTCGACCCGCTCGAGCAGCGGGTTCCCGATCCAATACGCGTGGACCACGGCGGGATCGAGCGGATCGCGGATCCCGTTGGCGAACGCGATCAGCTCGAGGTAGGGCCACGCGCCGTCGAACGCATGGGTCAGCTCTCCGAGCCCGCGATCGACGACGCCTTCGGTGGCCTGTTCGAAGAACGCGAGGTGGTCGGCAGGCCCGCAATAGCCGAGCAGGTTCGGTGGATGCGCGTACCGAGCGAAGAGCAGCGCCCCGCTGCCGGTCGCCGGCTCCGTCCGCATCAGCCCGCCCGCACGGCTTCCGACACGGCTCGCCGCCTCGCAGCCACCAGCGCGATCGCCGTTCCCAATACGAGCAGCGCCAGCGCGGCCATCTGCGGCTCGGCTCCCTGTACGCCGACGGTCAGGAGCGCCGTCACGACGGCTCCGAACACGAGAACCGCCGTCACGTCGATCGCGCGCGCCCTCGCGAGCGCGAGGTACCAGGTCGCGACGTACGCCGCGAGAAGGCCGCCGGTCAGCGTCGCCCAGGCCCATTGGGTGGCCGACAAGGCGAGCAGATCGTCGATCTGCCCGGTCGCAGCGAGGTGGGAGAGCAGCACGACGCAGCCGAGGGCCATCCGCGAGGTTCCGACGGTGAGCGACGACAGCGAGCCGACGAGTCGCTTGGCGACGATCACCTCTACCGACCACAGCAGGGTCGCCGCCAGGATCATCCCCTCGCCGGTGCCCATGGCGACATCGCCGACCCCGCCCTGGAGCGCGGCTTGGCCTGCGAGGAGGAGGCCGATCGCGACGACGTGGATCGGTCCGATCCGTTCACGGAGGAGCGGCCAAGCGAGGAGCGCCACCCAGATCAGCAGCGTCTTGTGGAGGAACGCCGCCTGGAGCGACGAGGCGCGCGTCAACCCTTCGAAGAACAGCAGGAACGGCACGCTGCCGCCGATCACCGCGATACCGACCAGGCCCGCCCACTGCGCGCCGGTCCGTGGCCGCGTGAAGCCCTCGTCGGAGCGGGCCATCGTCGCCGTTACGGTGAGCACGAGCAAGAAGATCGCGGCCACGAGGTTCTTCGCCGTCGTGTAGACGCCGCCTCCCGAGCCGAACGCCGTCACGCCGTAGCCGTTCGCGAAGACCGCGACGCCGCTGACGAGCGCAGTCCCGAAGGCGAGCGCGCGCCCGCTCGCCCCCCT
>CBHFMJ010000304.1:0-2469 GCA_965994715.1 uncultured bacterium
CGCATTGGGAAGGAAGCGATTGCGATGGACTTCGTCCGTCAGCGCACGCGTGCGTATGTCGTCGGGGTCCCCGATGATCGCCCCCTCGCGCGAGGGTCCGAGAGAGAGGTCGAGCGCACAGAGAGCGTGCCCGAACGCCGTCGGCGCCTTCCCCAACGCGTCGCGGACCAACTGGATCGCCGCGACGCCGACCTGCTCCCGGTCGGGGTCACCCGAGAGGAGCGCGACTCGCTGGAGGACGTCGGCGGCCACCGAGTTCCCGGACGGCACGGCGTTGTCGTACAGCTCCTTCGGTCGGAGTACGAGCTGCTCGTCATCCGATCCCGTCTGGAAGAAGCCACCACGCTCCGTGTCGAGGAACAGATCCACCAACGCGTCGAGGAGCACGACCGCTTCGCGGAACCAGTCGACCGACCCGGTGGTCGAGAAGAGCGTCAGGCAGGCCGAGGCCAGCAGCGCATGGTCATCGCAGAAGCCGGCCCGTCCGGGAACCCCTTCCCGCCATGAGCGCAGGAGTCGCCCGTCGGTCCGGCGCAGGTTCTTCAGGATGAAGCGCGCGCAGCCTTCGGCCGCCTCGATGAACCGGGGCTCCCCGAACGCTCGGCCCGCTTCGGCGAGGGCCGCGATCGCCATCGCGTTCCACGCGGTGAGCACCTTGTCGTCCGTCCCCGGCCGGACCCGCGCCTCTCTCGCCTCGAAGAGTGCGCGTCGCGGCGCGGAGAGGTCGAGGCCCCTCGGCTCCGAACCGCCCGGGAGCCACAGCACGTTCGTGCCCTCCCAGTTGCCTGCCGGCGTGGCGCCGAGGACATCGGCAACGTCGGCGCCGATGAGATCGACGAGCTCCTCCCAGGTCCACGTGAAGAACTTGCCCTCGACACCTTCGGAGTCCGCATCCTGACTCGAGTAGAAGCCGCCCTCGGGGTGGTGCATCTCGCGGAGGAGGTAGTCGAGTGTGTCGGTCGCGACCCGGCGATACCGGTCGTCGCGGGTCAACAACCACGCTCGGACGTAGAGCTGTGCGAGCTGCGCGTTGTCGTAGAGCATCTTCTCGAAGTGGGGGACGTGCCAGGCCGCGTCGGTGGAGTACCGTGCGAACCCGCCTCCGACGTGGTCGTGGATCCCGCCGGAGGCGATCCGATCCAAGGTCGTCGTCAGCATCTCCAGGGCGTCGGGCTTCCCGCGGACCGCCATCCGAAGGACGAACTCCAGCGTCATCGGCTGCGGGAACTTCGGGGCCACGCCGAAGCCGCCCCATCGTTCGTCGAACGCGGCCCGCAGCTCGGCCAACGCGCTTGCACTGATCTCGTCGGTGAGCGGTTCCTCTGAACCGACGCCCGATACGGTCCTGGAGATCGCCTCCACGACCTGGCCGCCTTGCCGCTCGACGTCGTCGCGGCGGTCCCTCCACGCCTCCGCGATCGCCTCGAGGACCTGCCGGAACGACGGTGTGCCGTGGATCGCTTCCTTCGGGAAGTAGGTGCCGGCGAAGAACGGCTGGCCTTCGGGGGTGAGGAATGCCGAGAGCGGCCATCCGCCCTGGCCGGTCATCGCCTGGACGGCGTCCATGTAGATCGCGTCGAGATCGGGCCGCTCCTCCCGGTCAACCTTGATCGGGACGAAATTCGCGTTCAGGAAGGCCGCTGTCTCTTCGTCCTCGAACGACTCGCGCTCCATGACGTGGCACCAGTGGCACGCGGCGTAGCCGATCGACAGGAAGATCGGCCGATCCTCGATCCGTGCGCGCCGAAGTGCCTCTTCGTCCCAGGGCGACCAGTCCACGGGATTCCCCGCATGCTGGAGCAGGTACGGACTCGTTTCGCCTGCCAGACGGTTCATGAGACGAGTGTCCCAGCCCGCACACAACAGCTCATCTTCGGCCTCGGAGATGCCGATGTTCCGGGCAGAGTCATGGACACCACCATCAGGATCCTCGTGGTCGCCGAGAGCATGGGGCTCGCTCAGGATCTCCTGATCGCCCTCCGCAGACGCTCGGGCTTCGACGTGCTCGGTCCGCTCTCCGATGAATCGGCGGTCATCGAATCCCTCGCTGAGGCACGACCCGACCTCGTGGTGGTGGACCTGGATCGCTCTGACGGCAGGGGTCTCCTGATCCTCGCGGCGATCAGGGACGAAGCGAACGTCCCTGCGATGGTCGCGACCCGAGACACGTCCGCCGGCCACGTGGAGCTCGCCCTGGTTGCGGGAGCGTGCGGCGTCCTCCCGGTCGATCGGCAGCCGGCGAGTCTGGCGAGCTCGTTCCGTCGAGCGGTCGCAGGCGAGCTCGTCCTTCCTGTGGATGATCTGTCGGCGTCCGTCGGGCGACTGCGCGAGGCCCGCACCCGGCGCGGCCGCCACGCCGCGCTGGCAACGCTCACGCAGCGGGAACGCGAAGTCATCGCCGGCTTCGCGCGGGGCGTGTCGATCAGCGGGATCGCTGTCGAGCTGGGGATCAGTCGGTCGACGGTGCAG
>CBHFMJ010000305.1:0-2461 GCA_965994715.1 uncultured bacterium
CGAGCGTGAACATCGGTTCCTTCGAGGGGTTCTCCAGCGCAGCGACGACGACGAGCTCGAACGTCTGCGATGCCCTTCCGATGATGTCGAGATGACCGTTCGTCACGGGGTCGAACGTCCCCGGACACAGGGCGGTCAGGCCCATCACACCTCCAAGTTTCCCGGCATGTCCCCTGGGGTTTCTTCCGGCGGGATCCGTGACCGGAACAACGAGACGACGCTATCTCCGTAGGAGAGCCGCCTCGCGGCTTCCCAGTGTAGCGGAATCACACCGTTGGAACTCTTCGATCCGCGGCTGATGACCACGGTGAAACCGTCCCTGAGCAGGGAACTCAGGTCCAGGGCGGCCAGAACCGGATCCAATTCGGCGGGGCCCGCTTCGTACGGCGGATCGAGGAAGACGAGGTCGAAACCCGGCCCGCCGGCCCGCTCGAGGAACGTCCGAACGTTCGACCGACGGACCGCGCCACGACCCTCGAAGCCGGCTCGCCGAAGGTTGTCGCGGACCGCGGCGACGGCCGAGGGCGAGCTGTCGACGAACGTCGCGTGCTCCGCTCCTCTGGAGAGCGCCTCGATGCCCACCGCACCCGTGCCGGCATAGAGATCGAGGACGCGCGAACCTTCGATCCACGGACCGATGCTGGAGAAGAGGCCTTCGCGGACACGGTCGGACACGGGTCGGACGCCTGCCGGCGCCCGCCCCAGGCGCGTCCCCTTCGCGGTGCCCGCGATGACGCGCATCACATCGAGGATACGGGGAGGGCCCGGGACCCGGTCTCTCCCTCAGGCGCTGAACAGCCAGGCGATCGAAGATTCGAACCGCTCGCGCAAGTCGGCGAGGAGCGCGGGATGATCGTCGAGCTCCGGGTCGTCCTCGATCAGCTCGAACGCGCGGGTTCGGGCGCGTTTCACGAGGTCGAGATCCTCGGCGAGACGGGCGAGCTTCAGGTCCGGCATGCCCGACTGTTTCGTGTCGAACAATGTGCCCTCGCCTCGGAGCTTGAGGTCTTCGTCCGCGAGCTCGAACCCGTCGGTCGTCCTGGTCATCGCTTCGATCCGGGCGCGCGCATCCTGGTTCGTCTCGTCGGACTCGTCGAACAGGACGCAGTACGAGTCGTGCGCGCCGCGGCCGATCCGCCCTCGGAGCTGATGGAGCTGCGCGAGACCGAATCGTTCGGCGTTCTCGACGAGCATCACGGTCGCGTTCGGCACGTCGACGCCGACCTCGATCACGGTGGTGGAGATCAACACGTCGGAGCGGCCGGTGCGGAAGTCGTCCATCACGCGGTCCTTGTCCTTCGGCCGCATCCGCCCGTGCAGGAGCTCGACCCGGAGATCGGGGAAGATCGCCGTGGCGAGCCGCTCGGCTTCGGCTTCGGCCGCCCGAACCTGCGACCGATTCCCCTCGTCGATCGCGGCGCACACCACGAAGGCCTGTCGTCCCTCCCGCACCTCGCGCCGCACCAGGTCGTAGGCGGCGGCGCGTTCCTCGGCCGACCGGGCCGCCGCCGTCCCGATCGGCTGACGACCCTTCGGCATCTCGTCGAGGACCACCACGTCGAGGTCGCCGTAGTACGTGAGCGCCAACGTCCTCGGGATGGGCGTCGCCGTCATGATCACGACGTCGATGTCGCCTTCGCCCTTGCCCTTGAGCGCCATCCGTTGGTGGAGACCGAACCGGTGCTGCTCGTCCACGACCGCCAGGGAGAGGTCGGCGAAGGACACCGCTTCCTGCACGAGGGCGTGGGTCCCGATCACGAGATCCACACCGCCGTCCGCGACGCCGGCGAGGATCCGGGCCCGGTCCTTCCCGGTGACGGCAGCGGTGAGCAGTGCGTACGTGACCGGATCGCCCTCCGACGGCGTCACCACGAGCTCTTCGAGCAGGGAGCCCTGGCCGTGGGGCGGGGGCGCGCCGTTCGACCGATGTTCGAGGACATCGATCGCACCGACGCCCTCGAGCAGGGCCGCGACCGAGCGGGCGTGCTGGGTGGCGAGGACCTCGGTGGGCGCCATGATGGCCGCCTGGTGGCCCGACTGGATCGCCACCAGGCAGGCAGACACGGCCACGAGCGTCTTCCCGGAGCCGACATCGCCCTGCAGGAGGACGTTCATCGGGCGAGCGGCGGCCATCGCCGCTCCGACCTCCTCGATCGCACGGGTCTGGGCCTTCGTGGGCTCGAAGGGCACGGTCGCGAGCAGCCGTTCGGTCAGCTCTCCCTCCATCTGATGCGCGATCCCCGTTTCCTGCGACTCGAGCCGATGCTTGCGGAGCGCCACCCCGAGCTCCAGCGTGTACAGCTCGTCGAACTTGAGCCGTTCGATCGCGCGCGCGAGCTGCTCCGCGTCCTCCGGGAAGTGCACCCGCCGCAGCGCCGTGTCGGGATACTCGCGCTCTTAGGTCTCGACCACCCCCGGGGGGCTCGGGACCTTCGCCTTCGACGACGAGGGCGTCGGCGCC
>CBHFMJ010000306.1:0-2440 GCA_965994715.1 uncultured bacterium
CCATCGAGGGACTGCAGCGCGCTCAGGTCGATGTCGCCCCCGAGCAGGGTGATCAGGAGGACGACGATGACACCCACGACACCCGCGCCACCGCCGACGGCCATGCCGCGGCCACCGCGCACCCCACGCATGCCACGACGGTCCTCGACCTGCGTTGGGTCGAGCTTCGCGCCCTTCCGGAAGTCCATCGGTGCACTGATACCCCGGAACCCTTCCCGGGCAAACGGAAGGACTATCGATGCGACCGGTTCTGCAGCCAGAGCACGACGAACATGGCCAGCGAACCGAGCGTGAGCGGCCGGGCAACCACGGTGGTGACCTGCGACCGGCGAGCGAGGGTATCGAAGAAACCGGTTCCGTCGAAGAACGTCGGACTGATCTGCACGTACAGGAGCGCGGAGACGGTGGAAAGAGACCACCCAGAGGACGGCAGCCCCGACGGTGAGCCAGGTGAGCCTTCCGAGCCACGTCTCGCGGCGCGGGACGGCCGTGAGCTCCTTCCATCGCGTGAGAGCAGATCTGTGGCCGCGGTCATCGTCAGGCGAACCGCTCGACCAGATCGCCCTCCTCGAGATCCTCGAGACGCCAGACGCCGTATCCCTGGTCGTCGTGCACCATGGCGAACCGCGCGTTGGCGTCGAGGGTCTCGAACCTGCCGCCGGGTCGCTCGCTCATCGGGCTCCTGTCGAAGGTGCCTGCACGCCACGGCTGCTCGCCGGGAGCCAGGATCGTCGATTTGCCGGTCGCGCCCGGCGGGGGGAGGATTGGCGCTCTCCGGGAAGCTGCGCGCCTCCCGGAGCCGTATCACCATGGTCGGGTCGCCGTCGCAGCGACCCCTGCGGAGATCGGGGGTTCAGGAGATGCTCCCAGCACCGTTCGAGTACCACCGGCCCGAGACCCTCGAGGAGGCGCTCCAGCTCCTCGCAGAGCACGGGGAGGGTGCGAAGGTCCTCGCCGGAGGTCAAAGCCTGATCCCGCTGATGAAGCTCCGCTTCGCGGCACCGGAGCGGCTCATCGACGTGAACCGGATCGCCGGCCTCGACGTGATCGAGGAGGCCGAAGGGTTCCTCAGGATCGGGGCACTCGTCCGCCACAATGCGCTCGCCGCCTCGGAGGTGATCAAGGAGCGCTATCCCACGATCGCCGCGGCGGCTCCGATGATCTCCGACCCGATCGTGCGAAACCTCGGCACGATCGGCGGATCGCTCGCACATGCGGATCCCTCCGGCGACCTAGGGTCGGTGATGCTCGCTCTCGGAGCCACGGTCGTCGTCCGCAGCAGCGACGGCGATCGCGAGATCGCCGCCACCGAACTGGCGGATGGACCATTCCAGAGCTCGATCGCCCCGAACGAGCTGCTCACCGAGATCCGCGTCCCCTCTCCGCCGCGAAGGTCCGGCGGCACCTATCTGAAACTCGAACGGAGGGTCGGGGACTTCGCCACCGTGGCCGCCGCCATCTTCCTGACGCTCGAGAACGGATCGATCGGCCGAGCCGGTATCGGTCTCACCTCGGTGGGGCTCACGAATCTGAAGGCGAACGCCGCCGAAGCCTCTCTCGTGGGTGCGTCTCCCGGCGAGTCCGCGTTCGTCGAGGCCGGACGCCTTGCGGCAGCGGCGGCGGAACCGGCGACCGATGTCCGCGGCTCTGCCGACTACAAGAAGCACGTCGTGGGCGTGTACGTGCGCCGAGGCCTCGCGGCCGCGGCCGAGATGGCCGGCGTGGCCTGAGCCCGAGAGGAGACTCACATGGAGGTGTCGGTCAACGTCAACGGCGTCGAGCGATCGGCGGATGTTGAGCCTCGCCAGTTGCTTGTCCACCTGATCCGCGAGGAGTTCGAGCTCACCGGAACGCACATCGGCTGCGACACGACCAGCTGCGGAGCGTGCACGGTGCTCCTCGACGGAGTGCCGGTGAAATCGTGCACGATGTTCGGCGTCCAGGCCGACGGTCGCTCGGTCACGACCGTCGAGGGTCTGGCCGGAGCGGCGGGGCTCCACCCGATCCAGGCGGCGTTCAAGGAGGAGCATGGCCTGCAGTGCGGTTTCTGCACCCCCGGCATGATGCTTACCGGCGCCGCGCTCATCGAACAGAATCCGACGCCGAGCGAACAGGACATCCGGTGGGCGATCTCGGGGCAGATGTGCCGTTGCACCGGTTACACGAACATCGTGAAGGCGATCCAGGCTGCGGCCGCGGCGACGTCGGGCATGAGCACGCCTGCCGCCGTCTAGCCACCCTGACCAGAAGGAGCTAGGGAGATGGCGACAGAGACCGATGAGATCCGCGGGATCGGACACCGCGTCCGCCGCGTAGAAGACGACCGGTTCATCCGTGGCGCCGGCAACTACATCGACGACATCCACCTCCCCGGGATGCTGCACATGGCGATCCTGCGGAGCCCGTACGCCCACGCGAACCTCAAGGGCATCGACGCGTC
>CBHFMJ010000307.1:0-2432 GCA_965994715.1 uncultured bacterium
GTCGCTCGCCGCTTGGTTCCATGGGAAGATCCACGCCTCCGTGATTCTCCCGTCGATCACGTGAACCACATGCACCGTGATGTCGTCGAGTGTGCGATCTGCACGCCTGCCATGGACATGCGTGAGGGCAATCACATGTCTGTCGTTCGCGAGCACGTCGTGGATCTCGGACGTGAAGGCGGCGCCACGATCTACGTCGAAGAGACGGAAAACCGCCTCCCGCCCTCGATGGTCTCCGGAGAGCGGGCCTGCACCGGGGAGGTGGTACACGACGTCGTCTGAGAAGATCCGGAGGAGCGCGTCGAGGTCGTTTCGCGCGAACGCGTCGTACTCGCGCCGGAGCAGTTCTTCGTTGGGATGCATACGCCAGCGGATGTTGACCCTTGTCGTTCGAGGAGAGGCTAGCGTGTCGATGCTAGGGACCTCCGCTCGTTGGAACCTGGTTTGACCAGACGGCTCCGTGAATGCCATCCGGACTGGCCGGCCCCAACGATCACACACGTGATCTCCGCATCGCGATGATGAAGCCGAACGGGTGGGTCGACACTCCTTCAGCGACGCCACCTCCCTGAAATGAGCATCCCTCCTCCCGAGCCAACGGATCGGGACTGGTCGGGGATGCGGTAGCCGTCGCCACATCCTGAGGCGATCGAGTTGCCCAAGGTTGGCGGTGGTCAGGGCGGTGCAGTGCCCAGCAGACCTCGAATGCCTGGAACCATCGTTCGTTCGCGGCTTGGCGTTGCGCTCAAGTCCCACGCGAACCGGGCCACTCGGCCCATGGTTCCCCTCCCAACACGTAGCCAGGCCTAACCGGGGAGAAGGAAAGGAGGACGTCATGACGCTCTCGAGGGTTCGCGCCACCCCCCCAGACATCGACCCGAACCCGAGCCGCGGTCGTCACCGCGGTAGGCTTCACGGTGTTCACGACTTTCCAGCTTGCGCTGGCGGTCGGGGCTCCCTTTGGTGAAGCGGCGTATGGCGGAAATGCACTCGGACCTACCTACGACGCTTCGTATCACAAGTGCCGTTGCCGCCATCGTCTACTGCTTGGCGGCGCTCGTGGTCCTCCGTCGTGGGGGCTACCACGTGCCGCTCGTCAGTACTCGTGTGGCCCGTGTCGGGACGTGGACGTTGGGGGCCCTGATGTCTCTTGGCGCGCTTGTGAACTTCGCGTCGCCGGGTGATTGGGAACGCTTCGGATGGGGTCCGTTCGCACTCATTCTGGGAATCCTGTGCGTCGTGGTCCGCGCGGTCGGAGCGAGGACCCAGCTAGAGGATCGTGACCGCCGCGATCTCCTCCGTTGGGTTGACGCCGTCGACCATCGACGTCGCGGCAGATCCGGCATGGCCTCGCAAGTACTGATGGCTTCCGAGTGGGGTTCGACCACTCACGGACTCGGGGGACTTGGGGCGATCCGGGCCGGTCGGAAAGACTGGAACCTTGCGCGGTGCCGATCGTTGCCACAGTGGCCTGAGCGGGCAGCGGCGACCTCACCCGCCCGCAGGAAACGCTCATGGGGCCTCTCGCGAACGTGACTGAGCTGCTGCGCTGGTCGGGACCAACAGCACCGTCCCGCCATCCCTCTGGTCACCGAATGGCCCCATGACAGCGCGCCAGCTGCTTCGGTAGCTACGGGCGAGATGGCCGACAAGCGCGCGACAGTGGGCCCGCCGGTCGCGGGTCTTCCGTCCCCAGGGACCAACTTGCCCGCGCGATTCACTGGCATCGCGAGGACGGGCGAGATGGCCGGATGGGCCGGCCTCCGCCGGAACTCCGGGAGGTGACGTACCGATGCAGACAGAGACCAAGGCTGGGCCCACCGTACGGTGCTTCGAGGCGACGGCCCGATTCCGCGCGATGACGAGGCTCGCCAACGTGTTCGTGCGGCCACTCCTGCGGTCCTCTGCCGGGAAGAGGATCCACGAGCTGGCGCTCCTGTGCTTCGATGGTCGAAAGAGCGGCAGACGCTACGAGGTGCCGGTTGAGTACCACGAGCTCGATGGCGAGCCGTTGGTCCTCACGGCGAGCGCATGGAAGCGCAATGTGCGCGGCGGAGCCGATGTCGAGCTCGTCCACGAGGGGCAGCGCCTTCCCATGCGTGCGGAGCTGGTCGAGGATCCCGACGAGGTGGCGCGGATCTACGAGGCTCTGATCGAGCGGATGGGTGTCGCGAATGCGAAGGCGACGAAGATCGGCCTCCAGGTGGTCGGCGACCGGATGCCGACGCGAGATGAGATCGGCAAGGCGATCGCGGGCCGACGCGCGGTGGTTCGGCTTCGGCCCCGTGGGCCCCTCAGGACGGAGCTGGAGCTCGCCAGCTAGCGACGGCGTAGACACAGGCCCGGCCCCGACGAGCAGATCCGGGGCCGGGCCGGTTCGCAGGCTAGGAGCCCTCAGATGCGAGTTGGGCGACAGTAATCATCTACTCGCC
>CBHFMJ010000308.1:0-2393 GCA_965994715.1 uncultured bacterium
TAGCCTGCCGGACGTCGCCGCTCGCGAGGACATGTGGCGCCGACTGGGAACGCTGCCACCGCGCCAGCGAGCGGTGCTGGTGCTCCGCTACTACGAGGACCTGTCGGAGCGAGAGACAGCCGATGCGCTGAGGTGCTCGGTCGCCGCCGTGAAGTCGTTGACCGCGCGCGCCACGTCGGCGCTCCGCGAAGGGATCAGGGGTGAGGAAGGATGACCACGGACTTCGAGAACGAGCTTCGGGACCTGTTCCGCGAGAAGGCCGGCGAGGCGCCACTCGCCACGCCAGCGATGCCGGCGTCCGCGCCACGGCACGTGCTACGGCGCGGCCGCCTCCACCAACTCGGGACGGTCCTCGGCTGCGCAGCCGTCGTCGTCGCGCTGATCGTCGGGTCGGTGGCCGGCCTCACTCGCATCCTCGGCGAGGGAGAAGATCGCGTCGGCGGTGACGACTACGAAGTCTTCCAGCGCACTGCGACGATCGAGGCATTCACCGTGGGGAGCCCCTCGGATTGGTTCTTGGTCAACGAGTGGCCGATGTCGATGGTGATCGCCGTCCAGGGCAGCGCCGGGACGGGATCCGCCTGCTTGCCCGTGCCCGGAGATCCGAATCGGGAGTGCGCGAATCCTCCCGGCGACGAGACAACGTCACCGATACCCGTTCCGCACGGTCTCCCGATGCTCCAGCTCTCGAACGCCGACCTCGGCCTGACGGCGAACGCGTGCGACCGTGGGCTCCCCGCCGACACGGCCGTCCTCTACGTCGCGTTGGACTACGAGCGGATGATCGCCGACGGTGGTGCCGGGCTGACGCCGTTCCCACCAGGCGAGTCGGGTCTCCCGCCTGCGACCGAGGACGGGCCGTGCGGCCACGGCTCGTACGCCTTCTTCACGGTGAACGGCTACCCGATGTTCGCATGGGTCGGCGTGGGATCCGAGGTGAGCGAGGAGGATCGAGAGACCGTCGGGACCTCCTACGAGATGATGTCGGCGATCCCCGACTGGGAGCTGTCACCCCCGAACGAGACGACCCCTGCCTACGTGATCGCCGGGGGTCTCACGCAGGCCGGGAACGACTGGCGACTCGAACTGCGCCCCTCGCAGCAGAACGTGGCGTTCTCCCTGGTCGGCGTCGCTCGGTCAAGCGACTTCGTGATCCCGCCGTCCGTGATCGAGTGGGCGGCCGCCGACCCGATCTTCGGGGCGATCTCCAAGGAGGCCGCCACCGTCGAGTTCCGCGACCAGGACGATCCGTCCGTCGCGATCCCGGGAACGATCGTGCCCCTGCCGCCGAGCATGCCGTTCGCCTTCGATCTGTTCTTCATCGAAGGTACCGCGGGCATCGACGGCGAAGCCGTCGCTCTAGGGCCGGACGGCCAGATGCTCGAGGGCGGCACGAGCCTCGGGACCCCGCGGGAAGACGTCGTTCGGATCGACGGCTCGATGCTCGCCCACGCCTGGATCGCTCGATTCCGCGGAGACTTCGAGGACGACACCGCGTGCATCTACGTGACGGTCGACGGCGAAGGCAACGAGCCACTCTGTCCGAAGCCCGTCGCGACCTCGCTCGCGGGCGATCAGCCGTCCCTGCACGTCGTGAACACTGCCGACCTCGCGGTGGTCGTCGGATCGGTTCCACCAGAGGTGGTCGAGATCCGGTTCACGAGCGACAGCGGAAACACCACAGCAACGCAGTTCCAATGCCAGATGGGACCGCTCGGCTGGACCGATCCCGACCGCAGCGTGTGCGCGATCGCGTTGCCTCCACAGGACGAAGGAACCTTCGAGTACCTCGATTCCGACGGGGGCGTTCTCTTCGAGGAAGGGATGGCCTGGTTCGTCTCTCAGGGTGAGCCGGTGGCTCCGATGCCGGTGGATCCTCTCCACGGCGGCACCTACTGGGCCGTCTATCCGTGGGTCTGACCCGCTCGAACGCCTGAGGCCAATGAGGTGGTCGCTCGCCTCTTCGACGACTCCGGGATCCAGGCCACCCAAGGAGAGGTCGCCTGTGACGAGGGGGCGGCGGATGTGGTCGGGCCCGATGCCCGCTGGCGCGTCGGCGTGTACTTCGAGACCGAGGACGAGGCGAACGCGTTCGCGCTCCAGGCCGGACTGCTCGGACATGAAGCAGACCCAGTGATCACGCGCGTCACGACGTACTGCCTGGACTGACCGCCGCGCACGCGGTTTGGCAGGATGGCGGCGTGGATCTCCACGCCCGGCGGCAGAGCTGGTTCAGCCGGAAGCGCTCGCCAAGCGCTTCCTCGCGCTCCGCGTGCCCAACGCGTTCCTCCGGCTCGTCTCGAAAGGGGTGCCGTCGCTCCGCGCGGGCCGGCTCCCCGCACCCGCCCGCCTCGAAGAAGTGAGTGGTCGCGCCGCACGTCGGCGCCCACGCG
>CBHFMJ010000309.1:0-2383 GCA_965994715.1 uncultured bacterium
CATCGTCGGGAGGGTGACGTCGGCGGGCTGGAGCCCGACGCTCGGGCGTTCGATCGGACTCGGATGGATCCGTCGGGACCCCGGCGGCGACGTCCCCGGCGCGCTGCGCGCCGATCACGTCGCCGCCCGCGTCGTGCCGACCCCGTTCCTCGATCCCGACGGGGAGCGACTCCGTGGCTGAGCTCTGGTCCATCCACGCTGCCGAGGAGGCATGCGACCTCGCGATGCGGGCGCCGGGCGCCGGGCGAGTCGCCACGGACGAGGTGATCGTGCGCGGTTCGATCGCGGAGGATCTCCGGGCCGCCGTGCGCACGATCGACGCGGACGCCGTTATCCGCGAGTGCTCGGAGGGATGGTCGGAGATCGTGCTCTCCGGCGCGGATGCCCGTTCCACGTTCGCTCGGGTGTCGGATCTCCCGCTCCCGGATGAAGGCGGCTTCGTCCAGGGGGATGTCGCGCGCGTCGCCGCCCGGGTGTTCGTTGAGGACGACACGCTCCGGGTATTCGTCCGGGCCTCCTGGGGCCCCTCCCTCGCGCGACAGATCGGGAGGGGGCGATCGCGAACGTGACGGGGCTGTTCCGTCGCCGGACGTATCTGCCGGAGCGCGAGCTGCGACGTGCCTACGATGTCGTGATCGTCGGAGGCGGGGTGAACGGGCTGTCGCTCGCCTATCACCTCGCCGCAGAGCACGGCATCCGGGATGTCGCCGTGCTCGAGCGTTCTTACATCGGCAGCGGCGGGAGCGGTCGCAACACGCAGGTCCTCCGCGCGAACTACAACACGCCGGAGACGGTCCCGCTGTACGCGGCGAGCCTCGCCCGCTACCGACGGCTGTCGCAGGAGCTCGGATTCAACGTCCAGTTCAGCACCGAGGGAGAGCTCGATCTCTGTCACACGGAGGACTCCCTGCAGGTCGAGCGGGAGAAGTCCGCCCTGAACCGGGCCCTGGGCGTGCAGACCGACATCCTCGGACCGGACGAGATCCTCGAGGTGTGTCCGCTGGTGGACCTGAGCGGCGGCGGCGAGCTGCCGGTGATCGGCGCGTCGTACCACCCGCCCGGCTCCTTCGCCCGACACGACGCGGTCGTCTGGGGGTACGCGCAGGCCGCCGCCCGCCGGGGCGTCGACATCCATCAGGGCGTCGCGGTCACGGGGGTGCAGGTCGACGACGACACGTGCGTCGGCGTCGAGACCTCCGCCGGGCCGGTGGCGGCCGGACACGTCGTGAGCGCCGTCGCCGGGTGGTCCACGCAGCTCGCCGCGATGGCGGGCGTCCGTCTGCCCATCGTGACCCACCTGCTGCAGGCGTTCGTCACCGAGTCCTATCGGCCCGTGCTGCGCGGGCTGGTCTCGTCGATGGATCTCACGATCTACGTGTCGCAGACGGCGCGAGGGGAGCTGCTGGTGGGTGCCGAGATCGTGCCGTACTCCACGTTCTCGACACGCTCGACCTTCGAGTTCCTGTGCGAGGCCGCGCGCAGGTCGATCACGATCCTCCCGTTCATGGCGGAGGCGCGGGCGATGCGGCAATGGGGTGGGTCCTGCGACATGACGCCGGATTCCTCGCCGATCCTCGGCCCCACCCCCGTGGAGGCGTTCAGCGTGATGGCGGGGATGGGGACCTGGGGGTTCAAAGGCGCGCCGATCTTCGGGGCGACGATGGCGGAATCGATCGCCGCCGGTCGCGTGCCCGACCTGATCGCGCCGTTCGCCCTCAGCCGGTTCCGCGAGGACCGCATGGTTCCGGACGCGGCGTCCGCGGGTACGCACTGAGGCGAAGGATGCGACGACTGGAGCTGCTCCGGCACGCGAAGCGGGACCCGAACGAGGATCGGCTCTCCGCGGTGGGACGCGCACAGGCCGAGGACGTCGGACGGGGAGCGAGCGGCTACGACGCCGTCTTCGTCTCGCCGGCGGCGCGTGCCGCAGAGACGGCCGCGTGGATCCTGAGGGGGTCGGGCCGGCAACTCGGGTCGCACGCGGTGATCGATGGGCTCGCGGGCAAGGACGCGACCGGAGGCACCCCGGAGGGGATGGCCGCGGGGATCCGGGCGCTGCTCGCCGCCGTGCCGGAGGGCGGCGTCGGGCTCGCGGTCAGCCACACCCCGTTCGTCGAACGAGCGATGACGGGACTCACGGGACGCGAGCCGGCCCCGTTCGCGGAGTGCGAAGGCATCCGCGTGACCCAGACGGAGGACGGTGGCATCGAGGTGGAGGAGATCCGGCGGGCCGGACCTCCGAGCGAGCGAGGGCCCGATCAGGTGCCGACATAGGTCGCGAGGTGCTCGCCGGTGAGGGTGGACCGCGCGGCGACGAGGTCGGCGGGCGTGCCCTCGAAGACGATCCGGCCGCCGTCGTGGCCGGCGCCGGGGCCGAGGTCGA
>CBHFMJ010000310.1:0-2368 GCA_965994715.1 uncultured bacterium
CGCACATCCTCGTGCACACCCACTGGAGCGACCTCTCCGGCACGCCCGACGGCGCCGAGCACTACCAGGAGGTCACGTGGGAGGTCTCGGAGCGGAGCGACGGCTCCGAGCTCACGATCTCCGAGCGCAACCTGCCGTCCGACGAAGCGAAGGACGCCTCGGACCAGGCGTGGTCGATGGTCCTCGACAACCTGAAGCAGCTGCTCGAGGGGGACCGCAGGTAGCCGATCGGTGAACGGCTGCCGAACAGATCGTGGCACCGAGGGACAGACGCGTGGTCGTTGACTACGATCGCCGAACCTCTCTCAGGAGCGAACGCGCATCGTGCACCCCGATCCCGTCCGACTCGGCGACCTCCCGCTCTTCGGCGACCTGTCCGACGACGACCTTCGGATCATCGCTTCGTGGTTCGAGGTCGAGGCGGTGAGCGAAGGCAGGCGGATCGCGCCCGAGGGCGCCTCCGGGTACCTGTTCTACGTCATCGACGAGGGCACGGCGGACGTGACGCACGAGGGCACCGCCTTGGCGTCGCTCGGACCCGGCGATCACTTCGGTGAGATGGCGATGCTGGGGGACGGGCGTCGCAAGGCGGACGTCCTGGCGAGCTCTCCGATGACCATCTTCGCGATGTTCGGCACCGCCTTCCGCGAGATGGAGGCCGGCTACCCGGCTCTGGCGGCTCGCATCAGAGCGACGGCCGAGGAGCGCCTCGCCGAGCTCTGATCATCGGGTTCACCGCTCCGCCATCCCCTGATCGGCTTCGCGATGCCCGCGATGCACCTCGGGACCGACGGCCTCGTGCCGGATCTGCTCCCGCTCCTCGGCGTACCGGATCGCCTCCGACGCGATCATCGTTACGAGGATGGCTGCGAGCAGCCCGAGCGCGCCCAAGGAGGGGAGCTCGGCTGCGAGCGGGATCAACGCACAGAGCAGCAGCGCGACGACCAGGCGGCGGACCGTCACCGACCCCCACGTCCGGTATTTGAATCCGACGTGACCGAAGAGGAAGAGGGCCGCGCCGCCGAAGAGCGACACCAGCGGCACGATGTCCAGGGTCCGGGAGAGTTCCCCGTCGGTCGCATGGCCGACCTGGTGCATGACCTCCTCGATGCCGCGCGCGACGAGCGCGATCCCGGCGACCATCGGGAGATGCAGATAGCTGTACGCGTCGCGGGCGAGGCGGGTCCGCTCCTCGCCCTCGAGCCGACGCAGCACGCGCTCCGCGACGATCGAGACGACGTCGAAGTACGCCCACCACAGGCACGCCGCGACCACGAGGCCCAGAACCGCCGCCGCGATGATCGGCCACGAGATCGGGAGGTCCGACACGCCCACACCGATCGCCACGATCGATTCCCCCAGCGCGACGATCACGATCAACCCGTGCCGCTCGGCGAAGTGCGACGCCGACCGGAGCCGCCAACCCGACGCGCCCCCCAGGATCACGCCCACGTAGTCGACGAGCAGCGCCCCGACCCACGTGAGGGTCTGCGCCGTGCCGGAGAGCTGCGACGCCACCAGCAGGATCGCCGTACTGCCGACCAGGGAAGGCGCGAAGCGGATGAGCTGCCCTCGCAGACCCGGATCCTCCGATGTCCCGGCCACCATCCAGAAGATGGCGAGGTGGAGCACCCGGACCGCGAGATACGCGAACGCGATCACCACCGGTCCGTCGAGACCGCCGTCGAGGTCGTCGAACGCCTCCGGCACCGAGAGGGCCATCACGAACATCGCGGCCATCGAGGCGAACATCGTCGCCTTCCCGAGCCCTTCCTCGGCCTGCACCACGTTGCCGAGCCACGCGTAGCCCACCCAGCACCACCAGAGCAGCGCGAGCACGAGGATCCCGCGAGCGACCCCGTGCCAGCTCAGATCGTCGCCCATCAACGCCGTGACCTGGGTGAGCGAGAACACGAACACGAGGTCGAAGAACAGCTCGATCGGCGTGACGCGAGCCTCCTCGGCCACCGGCAGCAGTCGCGGATGCCTCTCGGTGCTCACGGCGCTCATGGTCTCACGGTCGGGACAACCGGTCCCACCGGATCCTTCGCCCTTCGCCGACCAGGTCCACGGCGTGCCATCGTTCGGCACGATCTGCGGTACAAGGATGGGGTGGACGACGGATCGCCACGGGACGAGGAGGAGGCGCTCGACGCGTACTCGCGCGTCGTGACGTCGGTCGCCGAACGCCTGATCCCTTCGGTCGCGAGCCTCCGGGTGCAGCAGCGAGCGCGAGGGGCGAGCGTGGACGGCGCCGGGTCCGCCGTCGTCATCACGCCCGACGGGTTCGCCCTCACCTCCGCGCACGTGGTCGGCGGCACGAACCGCGGATCGGCCTCGCGCGTCACAGGGCGCATTTCCCCATTGG
>CBHFMJ010000311.1:0-2367 GCA_965994715.1 uncultured bacterium
TTGCTCCCAGAGGGAGTTCGGGTGGCGCGGCAAGACGGCGTGCGCGCCGTTGCCACCGACACCATTGCCGGTGATCGAGAGCGCCTTGTCCGGGCTCGTAGGGGCGAGGCTGACGAACGACGTCCCGAAGAGGTGTAACTGCTGGACCGCGCCGCCGCTCCAGATGATGTCCATCGGTGCGGGCGGCGGCGCCCAGACGGCCGGCGTCTCGATCGAGGACAGGCCGATGGTCATCGCGACGTCGCCCGACAGGGTGACGCTCGCGGCGCCGGCCACGAGCGGGCTCTCAGGACCGGGCGAACCCGACGGGGTCGGTGAGACCGTCGACGTCGGGGACGCGCCGTCCGCCGGGGTTGGTGAGACGGCATCGGTGGGCCCGTGACCGATCCCGGTCGTCGTGCACGCGGCCGTGAGGACGATGACGAGCGCGCCGAGCGCCCGGGTCCGCAGCAACGTTCCGCGCATCCCGGCGAGCCTACCCCACCCTTCGCGGCCGACGAGGACGTACGCTGGCTCCGTGAGCGGGACACCGCGCGAGCGTCTCCCGGGCTCCGTTCCGGCGACCGTCGCGGCCGGCCTCACGTTCGCGGCCGCGATCGTCTACATCGCGATCATCGTGTCGCAAGGGGAGCAGGACCTCGGCGGAGTGATCGTGATCACAGCGTTCATCTCGGGTCTCGGAGTGGTGGCCCTCGCCGGCGCGGTGCGCGTCGGTCCCGATCGCGTGATCCCGCTCGGCATCGCGAGCGGGGGTCTCATGGGCGCCGCCGTGGTGTCGCTCTTCTCGATCGGACTGTTGCTCCTCGTCGCCGGGGTCTTCGCTCTCGCGGCCTGGATGCGAGCGGGCGTGGGTGCCTCATCCCGCGATCAGCTCCTCGGAGGGATCGGGGGTGCGATCGCCGCGTTCGCGTTCCTCCTGCTCGTGATCGTGCTCTGAGTCGTTCGGGAAGTCGTTCACAGCGCCGCTGTTAGCATCGCGCGCATGCTGCCCCGCGAGCTCGTCGAGGAGGTGCTGCGCGCCGCGCGTCGACGAGGCGGCTCGTTCTCCGAGCTCTTCGTCGAGGAGCGGACGTCCACGTCGATCAGATTGGACGACGGCAAGGTCGAGGAGCTGACGAGCGGACTCGATCGCGGTGCCGGCGTCCGCGCCGCGCTCGGCACCTCGTACGGCTACGCGTTCTCTAATCGACTCGACCGTGACTCGCTCCTCCAGGCCGCGGACGCCGCCAGCGCCGCGCTGCAGGAGGGGGCGCCCGGATCGATCGTCGACCTGACCGAGCGAGTGGGTCCGCGGGTGAACCGGACGGATCGGCCCGCCGGGGGCCTCCCGGCCGCGGACAAGGTGGCATGGCTGCGGGAGCTCGACGACGCCGCCCGCGGTCTGAGTCCGGAGGTCGTCCAGGTGATCGGGATGTACGGCGATTCGTTGCAGGAGCGACTGATCGCCACCTCCGACGGCCGCTGGGTCGAGGAGGAGCGCCCTCGGATCCGGCTGGTGACCCAGGTCGTCGCCGCGCGGGACGACACGATCCAGACCGGGTTCTTCGGCCCCGCGTCCTGCGGCGGGCTCGAGCTCTTCGAGCGCTACGGTGCAGCGGCCGTCGGCGAGAAGGCGGCCCAGCGGGCCGTCACGATGCTCGATTCGATCCCGGCGCCGGCCGGCGAGATGGCCGTGGTGCTCGCGCCCGGGATGGGCGGCGTGCTGTTCCACGAGGCCGTCGGCCATCCGCTCGAGGCCGACGCCGTCGACAAGGAAGCGAGCGTCTACCGGGATCTCATCGGGACGGCGTGCGCCAGCGAGGTCGTGAACGGGGTCGACGATGCGACGATCCCGAACGGGTGGGGTTCGTTCGACTTCGACGATGAAGGCGAGCCGAGCCAGCGGACCGTGCTGTTCGAGAACGGTGTGCTGCAGGGGTTCCTCTATGACCGGCTCCGCGCCGACAAGGACGGCGTCCCGTCCACCGGGAACGGCCGGCGCGAGTCCTACGCGAGCCCCCCGATCCCGCGGATGACGAACACGAACATCCTCGACGGCACCGAGCGGGCGGACGCGATCATCGAGGGCACGGAGCACGGCGTGTTCGTGACCTCGCTCGGTGGGGGACAGGTCAACCCCGCGAGCGGGGACTTCGTGTTCGGATGCTCCGAGGCGTTCCTGATCGAGGACGGGAAGGTTACGACGCCGGTCCGCGGCGCGAACCTGATCGGCCGCGCGATCCAGGTGATGTCCGCGGTGGACGCCGTCGCCGACGACTTCGATACCTGGGAGGGCGTGTGCGGCAAGGACGGGCAGCAGGCGCCCGTCGGCAGCGGCTCGCCCACCCTGCGGATCTCCCGCATCACGGTCGGAGGAACCAGTGCCTG
>CBHFMJ010000312.1:0-2363 GCA_965994715.1 uncultured bacterium
GAGCGCGTCACCGCGATCGTGAGCCCGCGGAAGATGAACAGCGTGCCGAGCGTGATGATGAACGACGGGAGCTTCGTGACGTTCACCAAGAGGCCGTTGATCACTCCGGTCAGCGCGGTCAGGACGAGCGCCAACCCGACGGACGGCCACAGCGGCAATCCGAATCCCCCGGCGTCCTCCGGCGAGACGAAGATCATGATCGCCATCCCCGAGAAGCCCAGCAGGGACCCGATCGAAAGGTCGAACTCGCCGGCGATCATCAGGAGCGCGACGGCGATCGCGAGGATCCCGAGAGGAGCGGCCCGGTTCAGGATCGACGCGAGCGTCGTCATGCTCACGAAGTTGTTGTCGGCGGCGACGATCGCGAAGAAGACGTACACGAGCACGACGCCGACGAGCGCGCCGAGCTCGGGACGCGCGAGGAGGCGCGATGCCGTGCCGGTCGCACGGACCCTCTCGTCGGCCGCCTTCGGTGGCGCTTCGACTTCGGTAGCCATGCCTCCCCTCCTCGCCGTGTTCGGGGTGAGCCTAGAACGGAGGGCCCTCGCGCGCGACCTCGCGCGCGAGGGCTCCGCTCATCCCGCTACCGCAGTCCGTCTGCGGAGGCTTCCACCACCTGTGAAGCGGTCTCCTGCGTCACGATCTGGGGACCCGTCATGAGGACCCTGTTCTCGCTCCCGAGGGGCAGGGCGCCGGTCTCCAGGTACTTCGTCAGGAACACGATCGGCAGGTACCCCTGCAGGTACTGCGCCTGGTCGATCGCGAACAGCATGTCGCCCGCGTCGATCGCCTCGAGCACCTCCGGCGAGAGGTCGAAGGTCGCGAACGCGATCTCCCCGAGCGTGCCGGCCTCCTGGAGCGCCGCGATCGTCGGCGCGGCCCCGGTCGGGCCGAGCGTCAGGATCCCGTCGATGTCCGGGTTGTTCTGCAAGGCCCCGGTCACCGTCTCGGTCGTGCTCGTCGGGTCGTCGAGGTCCACGGCGATGACCTCGCCCTCCACCCCGAGCCCATCGAAGAACCCCTCACAGCGCAGGTCGAGGGCCGCGTTGCCGACCTCCTGGTTCAGGCAGATCGGGTTCTGGACGCCCTCCTCGGCGAACCGCTCCCCCGCGATCTGGCCGGCCTCGAACTCCGTCTGCCCGACGTGCAGGAGCACGCCGAGGTCGGCGAAGGTGTCCGATCCCGAGTTCATCGTGATGACCGGGATGTCCGCCGCCACCGCAGCCTCGATCGACGGACCGAGTGCATCGGCGTCCGGGAGACTCACGACGAGCCCGTCCGGCTCGGAGGCGACCGCCGCGTCGATCAGCTGCGACATCTCCACCATGTCGAACGTGCCGGGCGCCTGGTACTCGACCGTGACGCCCATGTCCTCGGCCGCCGCGTCGACCCCGTTGGCCGCGACCGACCAGAACGGGTCCGACGCCTGACCGTGGGTGACGACCACGAACCGGAAGTCACGCTGTGTGACGCCGCCGTTCCCGTCCCCGTCACCGCCGCCATCTCCGTCACCGTTCCCGGTACATGCTGCCGCGCCGAGCGCGAATACGAGCGCCAGCGCCGCCCATCTCTTCATCATCGAACCAACCCCCTCGTATCTGTCGCTGGGCGCGACGCTCGCGCCTCCACGGACTAGCCCTTCGTCGGCGCCCCCACCTCCTCCCAGACCCGCCCCAGCAACGAGAGGCTCCGCCTCGCGTTCCCGATGGGCCCCGATCCTTCCTCGGGCTCGTGATCGAGCACCTCGTCATGTTCGAGTACGTACCAACCGCCGTATCCGGACTCCTCGAGCGCGCGAACGACGCCCGCGACGTCGAGGTCGCCATCGCCCAGCGGCCGATACAGACCCTCCCGTACCGCGTCCCGGTATCCGAGATCGCCTACGGCGACCCGCCCGGCCACGCCCGCCGACACGTCCTTCAGGTGGACATGGATCACGCGGTCGGCGGCTCCCCGAGCGACTTCCAGCGGGTCTCCCGCCCCCACCATGACGTGACCGGTGTCGAGGCACAAACCGACGTCGGAGATCTCGAGCAGCCGTCCCACGTCCTCCGGTCCCTGGACCACGGTTCCGTGATGCGGGTGCACGGCCACACGAACCCCTCGTTCCCCGGTCGCAGCCACGACGCGGTCGATCCCTCGCCCGAGCGCGGCCCAGCCGGCGGCGTCCAGCCGCTCGGCTCCCTCGTACCCGTGCCCACCGGACGATGCCGCGAGGACGAGCACCCCGCCGCCGAGCGACGCGATCGTCTGCGCCGCGGCATCGACCCTCGCGAGCTCGCGCTCCAGGGACGACGGCTCGTGCAGGACCGCCGGGACGAACCCCGCCACGAGCGCGAGGCCGTTCGCGTCGAGGAGCGCTC
>CBHFMJ010000313.1:0-2343 GCA_965994715.1 uncultured bacterium
TGGCCCAGACGGCGAGGCAGAGCGCCACGCCCCAGAGCACGAAGCCCACCGTCCGCACGCTACCGGCGATCCTGTCGGCGAGGTAGACCTTGTCGAAGAACTCGACGCCCAGGATTTGCTCCCAGTCGCCGGCCGCATCGGGTCCGGTGGCTCCCAGGAGCGCCAACTGACCGTCGTCCGCGTCGCCGATGTAGGTGGCCGCACTGGCCAGGGCGCTCGCCGCCCATCCCCAGGCCACCGCCGTGGACACGAGGTCGCGCTTGCGGAGGAGGAAGTACGCGCCGACCGCGAACGGGAACAGGACCTCGAAGCCGGATCCCATGATCAGCATCGTGAGCTCCCCGAACGGCCGGAAGAGCACGTGACCGACCTCGTGCACGGCGATGTTGAGATACACGAACACGGGCGTCTGATCCCCCTTGACGAGGGCGAACCAGCCCCAGATCGCGATCAACAGGAGCGCGCCCGCCGCCTTGGCGACGTTCAGACGCCGTTGGATGTCGTCGGGGAGCTGTACCGGTGCGAAGGAGTCCATCTCGGACGTCATCGGCATCGACGGGGCCGGAGGTGAGAACGAGCATTGCTCCCCCATCCCGCTCACGCGACGATGCGTCCGTGGGGAAGCGCGCCGTCGCCGTCCTGTCGATCCTCGCGGCGGTTGCCGTGGGAGCGATCGTCTCGCTCACGGGGTCCGGCGACGATCACACGGTTTCGCCCTCGCCGAGCCCTGATCGGAATCCGTCGCTCTTCGTGGAACCTGAGGGGACCGACGCCCGGGCCTGCGGCGACTACATCGCCACCTGGCTCGAACTCCTCCATGCCGAGGATGCGTTCCCGATCAACGAGCTAAAAGCCGATCTCGGTCAAGGTCCCCTGTGGGTCGCCGTGACGGATGTATGGAGCGAGGCGTTGGACCTGGAGGCGAGGATGCCGCAGGAGGAGGCGGCGCGGCGGGTCGCCCCCACGATCGCGTCGGCCTGCGAGGATCCCGACGTGCGGGTCCAGTTCATCCAGCTGCGGTCGATCTAGCGCAGTCGGCTCCGTGAGCCGACGGAGGACCGAACCCCAAGCAAAAGGGTCCCGGATCAACCGGGACCCTCGCTTGATCTGCTGGTTTCTCCGTCGCGGGGACAGGATTTGAACCTGTGACCTCTGGGTTATGAGCCCAGCGAGCTACCAGACTGCTCCACCCCGCATCCCCAGGATAGCGACGCGAGCGAGAGATGACAGGTGATCGGAGGAGCGCGCCGGGGCCCATCCATCGCGCCCCGGAGCTAGCCTCGCCAGATGCGCGACCCGGTAGATCCGGAGTCCGGCATCGGTCGGAGCCGTGTGGAGCGGCGCCACGCCCGAGCGAGGGGTATCGCGCGATGGCGCCAGTGGCTCTCCGATCGAGAGGCCTTCCTGGAGTCATCGCTCGAACCGGGGGAACGAGTGATCGCGCGGAGCGGCTCTGACCCGCTCGTCACTGATCGGCGGATCCTCACGGTTCGCCAGCTTCGGGATCCGTTGGGAGGACGCAACGTGGTCCTCGATCCGCTGGCGTTCGATCAGATCGTGGGATGGTCCAAGGGCGAACGACACGATGGCCGCCCGATCCTCCGGCTCACCCATCATCCTGTGACGAGGATCACGTGGGTCCCCGCGCGAAGGTTCCTGTGGTGGACGTGGGGCGATGTGTTGGGGCCCGTGGTGGAGACGAGGACCACCCTGGCGTTCGGGAGGCGCACGAACCCGGTCTTCCGCGCGATCCGTGCGGAGCTGGACCGCCGAACCGTCCCCGAGGGCCCGTCGTTCGTGATCCGACCGGCCGGGACGTGCCCAGCGGACGAAGGAGTCGCGCAGATCTCTCGGGTCTACAGGCGCGTAGGCCGCATCGGTCGCCTGTGGCATGGAGCGCCACTCTCGCTCTACCGGGTCGAGCTCGCGTCGCCCCTCCGAGTGTTGAGCTGGATCGTGGTCGCGGCGCTCGCGTGGCTCGCATCACCGTGGCTCGTCCTGCCGGCGATCGTCGCGAGCGAGTTGGTGTGGATCGTCGTGGTGCGGTGGTCGTCGACCGGCCGACGCACCGCGCAACCCTTCGATGTGGATCCGACGGATCAGCCGACGCCGTAGATGAACCACGTGGACTGACCGTCCGAGGGGATCTTCGCGAGGGGCGACGCTCCCGCCGGCACGGCCGGCTGCTCCACCCGGTGAAGGACCAGGAACGGCCGGACGCCGTCACGCTCCAGCCGGGCCGCTCGCCCCGGCCACGCTCGGACGACGTTGCCGATCGGGGCCGCGCGGCAGCCGGCGGCGTACCCGACGATCGGGAAGCTGGCCTCGCTGTACACGAGGCAC
>CBHFMJ010000314.1:0-2342 GCA_965994715.1 uncultured bacterium
CCGGCTCCTCGCCCTCGACCGGCTCCTCGCCCTCGACCGGCTCCTCGCCCTCGACCGGCTCCTCGCCCTCGACGCCTTCGGGATCCTCGACCGCGTCTCCTTCGTCCACGACGCCATCGGTCGGTTCACAGGTGGAGGTCGGCTCGTCCGCCGGATCGTCGAAGGCGTCACCGGCGAGTGCGAATCCGGCGGAGAGCACCGCGATGACCACGCCCACGATGGCGACGAAGCGCAGGCGCTCCCCTTTGTGCATGCCCCAGTATCGACCGAGTTGGGCCGAAATCTTGAGCCTTCGTTCAGGTAGAGGTGGATCAATCTCCGCCTAGGGTGCCGTGCCGTGATCTCCCTCGACGGCATCCGTCGTGTCCCGTTCGGTCATTTCACGATCCCCGACGACGGGGATCAGCGCGCCGGCGAGAAGGTCGTGGTCTGCGGCTACCTGATCGACCACCCGGATGGGCTCGTGCTCCTCGACACCGGTATCGCCGAGGGACACGAGGAGGTGGAGGAGCTCTATCACCCCGTGCGGCGTCCCCTGGATGAGGCGCTCGCCACGGCCGGCGTCACCACCGGGGACATCCGGATCGTCGTGAACTGCCACCTCCACCTTGATCACTGCGGTGGGAACCCTCGCTTCCCGGACACGCCGATCTTCGCGCAAGAGATCGAGTTCGATGCCGCGCACCGCGAGGAGGACTACCCGATCGTGGGCCTCTACGACTTCCCCGAGGCCCAATACGAGCTCCACGGCGGCGAGGCCGACGTCACGACGGGGGTCCGCGTGGTGCCGACGCCGGGCCACACGCCGGGTCATCAGTCGCTCGTCGTGGAGACCGACGCCGGCCGGGTGGTGCTCGCCGGCCAGGCGGTCAATGGGGCGACCGACTACGGACGCGCCCACTACGCGAGCGAGCTCCGGCGGAGCGGCTCGGAAGAGACGGTCATCGTGCCCGAGTGGATCGAACGGCTCCAGGAGTTCGACCCCGTCCTGGTGCTGTTCGCCCATGACAACGCCACTTGGGCGCCGGTCGTGTGACCCGTCTCAGGAGATCGTGATGCGGCCGTCCTCGTCGATGGGGAAGGTGGGGTTGTAGGCGATCTCCCACGGGTGCCCGTCCGGGTCGGCGAAGTAGCCCGAGTAGCCGCCCCAGTCCGTGCGCTCCGCCGGCCTCATGATGCGCGCTCCTGCGGCCACCGCCGCTTCGAACGCGGCATCCGCTTCCGCCTCGCTCCCCACGTTGATCGCGAGGGTGATGCCGCCGAACTCCGCCGTCGGCTCGGATCGCAGACCCGCATCTCGGGCGAGGTCCTCCCGTCCGAACAGGCCCAGATACGAGTCCGACGTCCGGAACCAGCAGATCTCGTCGCCGACGGAGCCCGCGAGCTCCCATCCGAGCGCTTCGTAGAACGCCTTGGATCTCGCCACGCTGTCGACGCCGAGCGTCACGATGTTGATCCGGGCGGGAACACTCATGTGACCTCCTTTCTGGCATCGACGCTATCGCGCGTCTGACCGGTTGCTCTCCGTAGAGTTGGCCCCTCGATGCCCGCCGTGCGACTGAACCCGATGCTGCGCGTGATGTGGAAGCTCCATCGCTTCGTCCTCCGTGTCTCGGGCGGTCGCGTCGGGTCGCGGATGGGTTCGATGAAGGTGCTCCTGCTGGAGACCACCGGCCACAAGACCGGCGAGTCCCGGACGGTCGGCCTCTCCCACCTCGAGTTCGACGGCCGATACTTCGTGATGGCGTCCTACGCCGGCGAGGACCGCGATCCGGCCTGGGCGAAGAACCTCCGGGCGCACCCGCGAGCGACGGTGTCGATCGGCCGTCGTTCCACCCCGGTGGTCGCGCGGGCGCTCGAAGGCGCCGAGCGCGAAGCGATGTTCGACCGGTTCGTGGAGGCGGACGCCGCGTACCGCGAGTACCGAGAGCGGACGACCCGCGACATCCCGGTGTTCGAGCTGCGCCCGGAAGGTGCTTGAGCCGGGTGCCGTCGATCACCGACATCGAGGGCCTCACCGTCGGTCACTGGACCGACGAGGTTGCGCTCACCGGTTGCACGGTGGTCTTGCCTCCTCCGGGAACGATCGCCTCCTGCGAGGTTCGAGGAGGTGCTCCCGGGACGCGGGGCACGGACATCCTGCAGCCTGGCACGATCATCGAGGTCGCGCACGCGATCGTCCTGACCGGCGGGAGCGCGTTCGGTCTGGCGAGCGCGGGCGGGGTGGAGCGCTACTTCGAAGAGCGGGGGATCGGAAGCGAGATAGGTCCGGCGCGCGTCCCGACCGTGCCCGCCGCGGTGATCTTCGACCTCGGTGTCGGCGATCCGTCTCGACGACCGGG
>CBHFMJ010000315.1:0-2299 GCA_965994715.1 uncultured bacterium
GCAACAACATCGAGGCGGTCTTCCACAGCCCCGATCCGATCGTCGACGCCCCGATCCGTCGTGGGGTGCCCTGAGCGACCGACGTTGCCGGAAAAACAAATCTGGATGCGCGCATCCGCTGCGCCGCATCGGGCGTCAGGTCGCTCCGCCGGCATCCGCCCGGACCTTGCTGTTACGACCGCGATCTCGAGGGTATCGGCGGAAGAGCCGGCAAACGAACCCGAGGGATCCCCCTCGGATCGGTCGGATCCAGATGAAGGAGGAACGATGCTTGCTCACGCACGCAGATTGGCCGCAGTGACTGCGGTGACCGGAACGCTCCTGGCGGGCATGGCCCCGATGGCTGCGGCGCAGCCCATCACCAATCAGGACGGGCTCGTGAACGTCAACGTGTACCTGGACGATGTGCTCGACGTGGAGCTGTCGGACGTCAACGTCGCCGTGCCGGTCGCCGCGAACCTGGCAGCGAACCTGTGCGACATCGACGTGGGCCCCGTGGCGCTCGCCGTCCTCGGACAGGCCATCGCGGTGGACCGCAGCGGCCGAGAGCGGACGGTCTGCACGAACGATGCCGGCCAGACCGTGACGTTCAGCCAGAACTGATCGATCCGAACGGCCGGAGGATGGGAGGGCGGCGAGTGCCGCCCTCCCTTTCCGTCTCTGCGCCTGTCCCGTCCTTCTTGCGGGAAGATCAGATCGCGGGCGATGAGATCCGCTGCGATGACGGCGATCTGCGGTGTGGGCCATATCCCCGACACGGCGTCGTGCATGGCACCGGGTGCGGCGGGTAGGGAACGAGTAGTCCGAAACGGCACACATCAGAGGAAAGGGAGGTGCCCGCATGAGGACTGCCACCATCTGGACGTACTCGGAGCGCGTCATGGCCGAGCCGTTGGACCTGAAGGGGTTCAAGGTCGAGGCCACCGACGGTGAGATCGGGAAGGTCGACGAGGCCACCTACGACGTCGGAACGTCGTACATCGTGGTCGACACCGGCCCCTGGATCTTCGGCCGCAAGGTGCTCCTGCCGGCCGGCGTGATCGAAGAGATCGACATCGACCAGCAGCGCGTGAAGGTCCGGCTCTCGAAGGACCAGATCAAGAACGCGCCGGAGCTGGACGAGGTGACCGACTTCCGCTCCGACGAGTACCGCGAGCGGGTCGGGAGCTACTACACCGACTACAGCTGACCCGGAGCACCGCATCATCCGAGGAGCGAGGGCGGGAGCCCTCGCTCCTCGTCTGTCAGGAGACCTCTGCGGCGGCCTGCGTGAACACCTCGACCGCGAACGCCAGATCCTCGGACGAATGGGCCGCCGACACCTGGGCCCTGATCCGCGCCTTCCCCTTCGGCACCACCGGGTACGAGAACCCGATCACGTAGACGCCCCTCGCCAGCATCGCCTCGGCCATCCTGCCGGCGAGCGCGGCGTCCCCGACCATCACGGGCACGATCGGATGCTCGCCGGGGAGGACGTCGAGCCCGGCACGTTCCATCTCCGCCCGGAAGGATCGGGTGTTGGCCTCCAGCCGGTCGCGGAGCTCCGTGGATCGCTCGAGCAGCTCCACCGCCTTCAGCGAGCCCCCGATCACGGCGGGCGCCACGCTGTTCGAGAACAGGTACGGCCGGGATCGCTGGCGCAGGAGCTCGACGATCCCCCTCCGCGCGCTCACGTAGCCGCCGCTGGCGCCGCCCATCGCCTTGCCAAGCGTGCCGGTGAGGATGTCGACGCGGTCCATCACGTCGTGGTGCTCGTGGGTGCCGCGGCCCCGCGGGCCCATGAATCCGACCGCGTGCGAATCGTCGACCATCACGAGGGCGTCGTGCCGCTCGGCGAGGTCGCAGATCCCGGGGAGGTTCGCGAGGTAGCCGTCCATCGAGAAGACGCCGTCCGTCGCGATCAGGCGGCGCCGGGCGCTCGATGCCTCCTTCAGCTGCGACTCGAGATCGTCCAGGTCGTTGTTGCGGTACCGGAAGCGGCGAGCCTTCGAGAGGCGGATCCCGTCGATGATGCTCGCGTGGTTGAGCTCGTCGGAGAGCACCGCATCCTCCTCCCCGACCAGGACCTCGAAGAGGCCTCCGTTCGCGTCGAAGCACGAGGGGTAGAGGATCGTGTCCTCGGTGCCGAGGAACCCCGTGAGGGCGTCCTCGAGCTCCTTGTGGAGCTCCTGGGTGCCGCAGATGAAGCGGACCGACGCCATCCCGAATCCCCACTCGTCGAGCGCGGCGTGCGCGGCGGCGATCACCTCGGGATGGTCGGCGAGGCCGAGGTAGTTGTTCGCGCAGAGGTTCAGGACCT
>CBHFMJ010000316.1:0-2282 GCA_965994715.1 uncultured bacterium
GCCTGGATGGACTTGAACCATCGACCTCTTCCTTATCAGGGAAGCGCTCTAACCGAGCTGAGCTACAGGCCCGAGGGCCACAAGCCCCTCGCCGCAGGGTAGTCATGGTCCGGAAACCGTGTCAATCGAGACCCCTCCGCGGGCTTCTGGGCGAGGTCTCCGATCGCGACGGCCTCAGTCGCGTCGGTCCGCCAGCGTGACCTCGATCCCTCCGACGATGTCGCTGATCAGGTTGTACATGATCGCCACGAACACGTTGATGCAGGACCAGATCGCGACGCCGACGCATCCGCCGATGAAGAGCCACGTGAAGAGCTGGCCCGTGACGATCTCGAGCGGCGGCGCATCGCCGGTGCTCAGCTCGCCGGTCGGCGACTGGGCGCCGGCGGACGGGAAGATGACCCCGAGCAGCTCCTCCAGCGAGTCGATCGCGCCGCTCGCGGACAGGATGCCCCAGATGATCGCGAGCGAGAGATAGATCACGAGGAAGACGCAGAAGTAGAAGATCAGCGAGAACTTCAGCACCGACAGCGGGCCGAGCCGTCTGATCTCGACGCGTGTCCTGCGCACACCGCGCCGCGGGAGCCGCGTCTCGGCGGGCGGCCGGACGACCGTGGAGGGCCACGTCGCTTCCGGGGCCACAGGGCCGAGCGGAGGGACGAGCTCATCCTCGCGCGGGAATGGCTCTTCGTCGGGCAACGGCTCGGGATCGAATCCGGATGCCGGCTCGGGCTCCGTCGCTGACCGTGGTTGCTGCACAGGCTCCTCGATCATTCGGGTGTCGGCTGGGTCGATAGCGTACGCCCCTCGGCGCCCCCGCGTGGGGATTTGCACCCAGGCCGGGAGCCGGACACCCATCAGGTCCAACCCGCGCACGTGGCCCACCACGATCACCGCCGCGAACAGAGGTGCGAGCACACCACCGGCGAGACTCACGTCACTCTGGAACAGCAGAGCGCCGGCGCCCATCACGCATCCGATCGAACCGAGGACGAGATCGGTCGTCTGCCGTGGGAGGCGCGGCCGCAGCTCCACCACGACGTAGACGGCCGCCAGGAACGCGGCGGCCTCGACGAGCAAGCCAAGTCCGATGTTCATGGGAGTCCCGACATCATCGCAGTAACACCCGGCGGCGGCCTGCGGTTCCTTCCGGCGACCGACACATCCGGGAGGTCTTCCTCGGAGTGATCTATTCCTCCGTCTGCATGATCACAGGTGCAAGCGCGACGACGTGCGCTCCCTCTTCGACGCGCATCGTGCGAACGCCCTGGCTCGAACGGCCGACACGACGGATCTCACTCGCGGGCACGCGGATCACGATGCCGCTGGAGGAGATCACGAACATGTCCTGCTCCTTCGACCCGACGAAGGCGCCGGCGAGCAGCCCGGTCTTCTTCGTGAGTTGGTGACCGATGACGCCCTTGCCGCCGCGGCCCTTCACCGGGTAGTCCCTCAGCGGTGAGCGCTTGCCGTATCCCTGCTGCGAGACGCTGATCATCTCCTCGCCGTCGGAGGAGAGACTGAGGGAGATCACCTCGTCGTCCTCAGCCAGGCGCATCCCGATCACGCCCGCGGCCGAGCGACCCATGGGGCGCACCAGCGGCTCCTTGAATCGGATCGCCTGACCCTTCCGCGAAACCAGGAAGACCTCGTCCTTGCCGGCCGTGAGCTTGACGTCGATCAACTCGTCGCCTGGCTTCAGGTTGATCGCCGCCAGGCCGGTCCGCGACGATGCGTATTCAGGGAGCGGTGTCTTCTTCACCATCCCCTTCTTGGTCGCGAACAGCAGGAAGCGACCCTCTTCGTACAGCTTCATGTCGAGCACCGCGCTGACATGCTCGTCGCCGGCGATCGCGACGCCGGGCAGGTTGGCGGCGTAGAGGCCCCGGGCGGTGCGCGAGGAATCCGGGACCTCGTGCACCTTGACGCGATACACCTTGCCCTTCGTGGTGAAGAACAGAAGCCAGTGGTGCGTGGTGGTGGTGAAGACGTTCGTGACGACGTCCTCCTCCTTCAGCGTGGCCCCGCGGACGCCCTTGCCGCCGCGGCCCTGCCGTCGGAACGTGTCGATCGGGACACGCTTCACGTAGCCCGCCCGGCTGACCGTGATGACGACGTCCTCTTCGGCGATCAGGTCTTCGATGTCGAAGGAGCCCTCGTCCGCTCGGATCAGCGTGCGCCTCGGATCCGCGTGCTTCTTCTTGATCTCGAGGAGCTCCTCCTTGATCACTCCTCGGATCTTCTTCGGATCCTTCAGGAGGGCCTTCAGGTACCTGATCCTG
>CBHFMJ010000317.1:0-2273 GCA_965994715.1 uncultured bacterium
GTCGGATCGACGGGCCCGACATGGGGTTCACGCTGTTCACGGCCGGGATCGGGTTGCAGGTGGCGGCCGAGGCCCCGGGGTTCGAGGACGGGCTCCGCCGCGTGGTCGCGCTGGGCGGCGACACGGACACGAACGCGGCGGTGGCCGGGGCGCTGCTGGGAGCCCTTCACGGACGACCTGCCCTTCCTGCATCGTGGTTGGCGAAGCTGGTCGATCGCGTCGAGATCGAGTCTGAAGCGGAAGCACTGGCCGACGCGGCCTCGATCTGATTGGAGCCGTCCCGGTTCGCTTGCGGTTCGATCGAGCAGCCGTGAGACTCCGTGTCGTGGAGCCATCCGATGAGATCCGGCGGGTCGTCACCCGCTTCTTCGAGGCCCTCCGTGACGGCGACGAGGAAGCGGTCGATGCAAGGATCTCGCGTCAGCCGGGATTCGAACGTTTCGGGTCCGACCCCGACGAGTGGTGGCGGGACGGCGAGACGGCCGCTCGCCTCCTGGTGCGCCAGATGCGCGAGATGGGTGGTGGGTTCCCGTGGAGGCTCCTGGGGGACATCCACGCGATGAGCGAGGACAACGTGGGCTGGGCGGGAGCGCGCACCCACTTCGAATTCCCTCGGGGATCCGTCGAGATGCGTTTCACGTGCGTGCTCCATCTCGAGCACAGCGAGTGGAAGCTCGTGCAGTGGCATAGTTCGTTGCCGGTGTCGAACGAGGAGTACGGCTTCCTCCTCACGACATCGGTCGACGAGATCGCGGAGGCGGTCAGCGAGCTCCGGCCGGACCTCTCGGCTTCGTCGGCGGCGGACGGCACCGTGACGATCGCGTTCACCGATATCGAGGACTCCCTCCGTCTGAATGCGTTGCTCGGCGACCGGCGATGGCTAGATGTGCTCCACGCCCACAACGACGTGATCAGACGTGTCACGGCGGAGCACAACGGCACGCTCGTGAAGAGCCAAGGGGACGGATCCATGCTGGCGTTCGCATCGGCCCGCCGCGCCCTGACGTGCGCGATCGCGATCGACCGCGCGATCGCCGAGACGTTCACGGATCCGGGCTCGCCGATCCGTGTGCGTATCGGCATGCACGTGGGCGAGCCCGTCCGTGAGGCGAACGACTTCTTCGGTCATACGGTCAACTACGCGGCCCGGGTCGCGTCATCGGCGCGAGGAGGCGAGATCGTGGTCTCGTCACTCGTTCACGACTTGCTCGTTCAGACCGGGGAGTTCGCATTCGCCGATGCTCGCCGCGTGGAGCTGAAGGGGATCGACGGCACGGAGGTCGTGTATCCGCTCGCCGTCGCCTCGTCTGAGCCCTCCGCAGACTGAGCCCAGCCCAAGCCAACTGAGCCCATCCGGCCGACATCAGGCGCTCGCGACGTGCGACCGCCTAAGAGGCGTTCGCGGCCCCGAACCCGGGCACGTATTCGTCGTCGATCCGGCGCACGAAGTCGATCGCCTCGAGGTCCGACATCACTCGGATCGCGTCGCCGATCGATATGCCGAAACGTCGTGCCAACTCGTCGAGCGTCCAGGCCGCGGAGGCGTCCCGGAAGACTCGCATGATCGCGTCGCGCGTGGGGTCGCCGGGTGCGAAGCCATGGTCCATGGTCGTCCTCCTCGGTCGCAGTGTCTCTCGGACGCTCCTGGAGGGCCAAGGGTTCCTTGGAACCTTCCGGACGCGTTCCCCGATCGTTCACCGGTCCCGTGGGCCGGATCCTCCGTGACATCGGCGTAACGGACACAGGCGGGCGCGATACGGTCCGAGCGGCGGTCGCCGACCGACGGGGAGTGAGGGATGGAGGAGATCCTCGTGTACGGCGCGAGCTGGTGCCCCGATTGCCGCCGCGCCAAGAAGTTCCTGGCCGACCAGCGGGTGCCGTATTCCTGGCATGACATCGAGGGGGACCCGGGCGGTGTCCGGGTCGTCCGGGATCGCAACGAGGGCAAGAACATCATCCCGACGATCGTGTTCCCGGACGGTTCGCATCTGTCGGAGCCCTCGAACGAGGAGCTTGCGGAGAAGCTCGGTCTCCAGCGGCAGGCGATGCAGCACGTGTACGACCTGATCGTCGTGGGCGGCGGCCCCACCGGTCTGACCACCTCGATCTACGCGGCTCGCGAGAACCTCTCGACGCTGGTGATCGACAACAAGGGCGGGGCGGGCGGCACCGTGGGCGCGACGATCGCGTCGCGGCTGCCGGCCGACGGCTACAACCTCTTCATGGGCGCCGTGCATCACACGATCGCGCCGTCCATGTATCCCAAGCTGGAA
>CBHFMJ010000318.1:0-2193 GCA_965994715.1 uncultured bacterium
GCTCCGCGGCGACATCGAGCGACGGGTCCGCGACGCCGAGCGGCTGCTCCGCGAAGGACACGGGCTAGAGCCGGAGGCCGCGCTCTCGTTGGTGACTGAGGACGACTCGGTGCAGTCCCTGGAGAAGGCGAGTGAGCTCGTCCAACGGCGGCTCGGCCTCCTCGGGCGCGTCAACCTTCTCGCGACGGGGGAGTTCGAGGCGGTCCAGGAGCGCCACGACTTCATGCAGCGAGAGCTGGACGACGTCCGCGCGGCGCGCCGCGACCTGCTGGAGCTCGTCGCGCAGGTGGATCGGGAGATCCAGGAGAGCTTCGATGGGGCGTTCCGCGACGTGGCGGCCCAGTTCGAGCGATTGGTGAAGGAGCTCTTCCCCGGCGGGGAAGGGCGACTCGTGCTCACGGACCCGGCCCACCCGCTGGAGGCGGGGATCGAGATCGAGGCGAGTCCGGGCCGTAAGCGCGTCAAGCGGATCTCCCTGCTTTCGGGAGGCGAACGGTCCCTGGCGGCGCTCGCCTTCCTCTTCGCGATCTTCACCGCGCGACCCTCACCCTTCTACCTGATGGACGAGGTGGAGCCCGCGCTCGACGACCTGAACCTCCACCGGTTCCTCCGGCTGGTGGCGGGATTCGCTCGCGACGCGCAGGTGATGATCGTCACGCACCAGAAGCGCACGATGGAGATCGCCTCGATGATGTACGGCGTCTCCCTCAACAAGGACGGAACCACGAGGATCCTCTGCCAGCGCCTTGAGCATCCGGAGGTGCCGTCGGATCCGGGCGAAGCAGCGTCTCCCGAGCTGGTCGAGATGCCAGAGAGCGAGCGGGTCGGCTAGCGTCCGGGCGTGGAGATCTTCGTCGCCGTCCTGTTCGTCTGTCTCGCCGTCGGGATCGTCTTCGTCCGGCTCTCCACCGCACGGAAGGAAGCCGAACGACTCCGCGACGAACCCGAGGTGGAGATCCCGGCCCCGACGATCGAGACGCCCGCGCCCGAACCGCGGGAGCGGCTCGGGACGCGCGTCCGGACCCTCCTGTCGCGCGGCGGGACCGAGGCGTGGGAGACCCTTCACGACCTCCTGCTGAAGGCGGACGTCGGTCCCTCGGCCGCCGCCCGGCTCGTGGAACGGGTCCGGGCGCGGTGGTCGCGGGAGGCTGATGCGGAATCGCTACTCCGCGAGGAGATGGTCGAGATCCTCGGGCCGGATTCGCGGCTCTCCCTGCCGGACGACGGGCTCGGTGTGATCCTCGTGGTGGGGGTCAACGGGTCGGGGAAGACGACGACGATCGGCAAGCTGGCGAGACGCCTGGCCGGCGAAGGCCGGACCGTGAGCATCGCCGGCGCCGATACGTTCCGCGCCGCGGCCGGCGAGCAGCTCGAGGTATGGGCGGTGCGTGCGGGCGCGCACCTCGTGGCGCAGGAACGGGGTGCCGACCCCGGCTCCGTCGTGTTCGACGCCGTGAAGTCGGCCGTCGCCAGGGGCTCCGACGTCCTGATCGTCGACACGGCGGGGCGACTCCATACGAAGTCACCGTTGATGGATGAGCTCCGGAAGATCGGACGGGTGGTGGGGAAGGCGGGCGCGACCGTGGCCGAGACCCTGCTCGTACTCGATGCCACGACCGGGCAGAATGGGATCGCCCAGGCCAAGGCGTTCACCGAGGCGGTGGATGTTTCCGGGATCGTCCTGACGAAGCTCGACGGAACCGCGAAGGGTGGCGTCGTGCTGGCGGTACGCGAGGAGCTCGGTGTGCCGGTGCGGCTCGTGGGCACCGGTGAGGGCCCGGACGACATCCAACCGTTCCGCGCGGAGATCTTCGCGAACAGGATCCTGGCGTCGTGAGCAGGCGGATCTTGATCGTCGAGGACCACCCGACGATGCGGGAGGCGATGCGCCTCGTCCTCGAGCGGGAGGGGTTCGAGATCGACGAGGCCTCGGACGGCGACCAGGCGCTCGCCGCGGTGCGTGACGACCCACCGGACCTGATCCTCCTCGACATGAGCATCCCGGGTACGGCCGGCCCAGAGGTGCTCGCCGCCATCAAGAGCGATCCCTCGACGTCGCAGGTGCGGGTGATCGTGGTGACCGCGACCGGCGAGGAGGGCAGGTCCGCCGCCATGGCGGTGGGCGCGGACCACTACTTCACGAAGCCGTTCAGCCCGATCGCCCTCCTCCAAGCCGTCGAGGAGGTCATGGGG
>CBHFMJ010000319.1:0-2177 GCA_965994715.1 uncultured bacterium
AGACCGGTGTGTGGAACGGCGGGTTGGGACCCCACCAGCCCTTCCACTCCCGGTCTTCGTGCCATCCTGGGTAGCCGAACTTCCCGGCACCCATGATCTCGGCGCCGATCCCGGGGTTGTGCAGCCGCGCGAAGGCGTCGTCGAGGCCGCGTGTGCCGCCGGGCTCGCCGACCATCTCGCGCCAATACCGGGTCGTGAACATCCATTCGTGCAGTCGTTCGCCGGCGTGGCCGAACGGTGCGTCGTGGCTCTGAGGTTCGCCGGTCCCGAAACCGTCGAGCGAGATGGAGAAGTTGTGGACGCGGACGATCGACATGGTTGCTGCTCCTTCGGAGTCAGGGTTCACGTTCAACCAGGTTGGGTCGCATCGTAGACGCCTGTGAAACTGTGGACGACACCGAGCGCCCGGGTCGTGCACCAGCCAGCGGGACCTGTGCCCGGCCCCCGGCGGATACGCACCGTCACTGGTCCGGTTTCGGCGCCGTCCGTCAGCGGATCGACAACGGTGTCTCAGTCTTGAGTACACCCCGTGGTTGGTTGGTGGGAGGAGGGGTGTCTGCTTCAGGACACAGTGCACAGGTCGGCCGGTGAGTGAGTGTCTGGCCGGTCGTCGCCTGTTGGTTCGTGGGCGGTGGTGGGTCGGTCGGTTGGTCGGTCGGTCCGACTCACTCACCGACTCACTCACTCACTAACCACCGACCGACCGACGACGACGAACGCACCGACTGACCGACCGGCGACCCCGTTCTTCCTCGTCCGATAGGGTTCGATGATGCCGTCGGATGAGGAGCCCCGGCTTCATAGGTACCCGGCCTATGTTCGCGAGTCGCCCTACCTCGAGTTCGCGATCGCCGAGGGCGCCATCATGGCTTGGCCCTACAACCGGATGTGGCTGCCCGCGAGCTACGGCCGCGACCGCCGCGTCGAGTACGAAGCTCTCCTCGAACGCGTCACGCTGTGGGATGTCGGGTGTGAGCGCGCGCTCGAACTGACCGGGCCGGACGCCGTCGCCTTCGCCGACTACCTGCTCACCCGCGACATCACCGGACAGACCGTGGGCCGGTGCAGGCACGCGACGGCGTGCGACGAGGATGGGGTGATCATCTGTGAGGCGCTCGTGCTGCGGTTGAACGACGAGCGCGTGTGGATCTGTCACGGACCGGCTGACTTCCCGCTTTGGGCGCGAGCCGTTGCACTGCACACCGAGTACGACGTCGAGGTCCACGAGGCGCCGGTATCACCGCTCGCGCTCCAGGGGCCGCGCGCGCTCGATGTGATGAAGGAGCTCGCGCCGAGCGTTGCCTCGCTGCCGCGGTACGCATGGGGTTGGACGTCGATCGCCGGCGTCGAGGTGCTCGTTTCGCGCACCGGGTGGAGCGGCGAGTTCGGCTACGAGGTGTTCGCGCCCGATGTGGAGCCCGCGCGGCGCGTGTGGCAGGAGGTTCGGCGTGCTTCCGATCCGTTTGGGGTGCTGGTGACGCCCGTCATCGGGGAACGCGCGTGGGAGCGCGGCGTGACCGACATCCGCCACGGCGACAACCTTGGGATCAACCCGTTCGAGGTGGGGCTCGAGCATACGGTCGATCTCGACAAGCACGCGGGATTCATCGGGCAGGACGCGCTTCGTCGGATCGCGGATGGCACGACCCCGCGGCGTCACGCGGTCGCCTTCACGATCGATGCCGAGGATGTGCCCGAACTCGAGACGTTCTGGCCCGTCAAAACACCCGGCGGCGGCGAGCGGATCGGCGTCGTGTGGCAAGCGGGGTACTCCTACGCGCTGGAACGACACGCTGGAGACGCGCTGCTTGACCAGCCGACGGAGATCGGTACCCGGCTCGAGCTGCTGACGCCGTCGGGCCCGATCTCGAGCACGGTCGTATCGCGCCCGCTCGTCCCCGAGGGGGCAACCGAACCTGGGACGAAGCTAACCGAGATGGGGGGGTAGAGGCGTCGTTAGATTCTGTTTTCGCCGCATGAACGCCTGCAGCGCAAGTGTGGGTGCTACACCTCTTAACCTGTGGGCACTCCTCTCATAGGAGCCCGTTCGCCCGGGTCAGGGGGTATTGAGAACACCCCCTCGGTGGGAGGAGGAGGATTCGAACCTCCGTAGGCTACGCCGGCGACTTTACAGGCCGCTCCCTTTGGCCACTCGGGCATCCTCCCGTGGTGCGACC
>CBHFMJ010000320.1:0-2153 GCA_965994715.1 uncultured bacterium
CGGGGCAGGCCCACGCCGAGCGATCGGACCAGCGAGCGCATCGCGGAGGTCCTCCGAGATGCGGACGCGCCCGTGATGATCGCGGGTGGCGGGGGGAGGGACGCGAGGGACGCGATCGTGTCAGTCGCGGAGCGGTTCGGTCTCGGCGTCTACGCGAGCTTCCGCCGCCAGGACGTCTTCCCGAACGATCATCCGAACTACTGCGGCCCGCTCGTGCTCACCACGCCGCCGGAGACGCTGCGGGCCCTGGAGGACGCGGACGTCGTGTTCGTCGTCGGCTGTCGGCTGAGCGAGATCACGACCCAGGGCTACCGGCTGCCGAGGGCCGATCAGCGGGTCATCCAGATCGACGTGGAGCCGAACAGCGTCGGCGCGGTCGTGCCGGTGGAGCTCGGTCTGGTCGCGGACGCGCGCGAGGCGTTGACGGCGATCCTCGACCACGCTCCGGACCAGCCGGCCGACCGGGACTGGACCGCCGCGCACGGCGCGTTCCTCACCGCGAGCACCCTCCCCGAGTCGACCGACGGCCCGCTCCACCCGGCGGCCGTGATCGCGGCCCTCGCGGAGGTCTTCCCGCCCTCGGTCGTCCTCGTGAACGACGCGGGGAACTTCTCGATCTTCGCGCACCGTTACTGGCGGTTCTCGCATCCACGCACGCAGATCGGACCCACGAGCGGGGCGATGGGATACGGCGTCCCGGCCGGCGTCGGCGCCAAGCTCGCAGATCCGTCGAGCGAGGTCGTCGTCCTCGCAGGTGACGGGGGTTTCCTGATGACGGGTCAGGAGCTGGAGACGGCGGTCCGTCACGACGTGCCGTTCACCACCATCGTGTTCCGCAACGGCCTCTACGGCACGATCGCCTTGCACCAGGCGCGTGCCTACGGCCGCACCGTGGGGGTCGACATCGGCGACGTGGACATCGCCGCGGTGGCCCGCGGGTACGGCGCCGAGGCCTGGTCCGTTTCGAGCGCCGACGAGCTCACCGGCGCCTTCATCGAAGCCCGCGGGTGCGGCCGGCCCGCCGTGATCGACTGCCGCGTGGATCCCGACGTCCTCTCGCCCACCGACCGCCTCAGCAGGTTTCTCGCGGACGGCTGATCCCGGGGTCGGCCTCCTTCGGCGACCGCCGGTACTCGAAATGGTTGCCGTCGGGCACCACGAACGTCCCACCCCACAGGAACCCCCAGCGCGCGAGCGTGCACACGAGCCGCTCGTCCTGGTGAGGTCGCTGACCGTAGTAATTGCCGACGAGGTTCACGTCGAAGGCGACACCCCAGGAGTGATGGGAGAGGAGCGCCGTGGGGTCGCGGCTGATGAACCTGGGCACGAAGCAGCCGTGGAAGGACCGGATCAGATGGCCGCGTCCCGCGTCCCGCAGCTCTCGCATCGCGCCGCGGAGCTGGGGAACGATCCCTCTGTGGCACAGAACCTCTCCGAGGACCGGGATCCGGGTCGTGGCGAGGTGCGTTCCCATCCAGGCGGGGTCGACCTCGAGGGAGCCCGGCTGTCCCGGCGCCGGCCGCGCGGCGAACTCGCCGAACAGCGCCTTCAGCAGGACCGGAGGGAGGACGGCGTCGCCCGCCCGGAAGTACGGCGTCTCGCCGGGTGCCCGGGCCTGAACGCGCCGGAAGACGCCCAGGTCCCGAGGGAGGAGCGGTTGGATCGCTCGCCGGAGTGATGCGGACGTCATCGACCCGGCGGCCAGCGGGCGCACCAGGAGGTAACGCTCGCGCGTGACCCCGATCCGGCGGCCCGTCTCCTTCGACACGAGGAGCTCCGAGGCCCCGACCAGCTCGTCCGGCAGGACCGCCGCGATCCGGATCCGCTTCCCTCCGCCGAGTTCCAGCACCGCGCCGGGCCCCAGCCGTCGGACGGAGGCGGAGGTCGAGCCGAGGATCCCCTCGCCGTCCTCGATCGCCGCGAGTGTCGCCTGGTCCGCCGGGGGGAGGAACGGCGCGAACGTCACCGGGTCGACGGCGGCGACGTCGAGCGGGATCCGGTACGGACGCGCGGGGCGGTCGACGAGCTCTCCCGCCGCGCTCCACGAGCGGACGAGCCACACGTTGTCCTCGGCGACGACGGTGAGCCTTCCGATCTCCGGTTGCCGTGCCACCCGCGCGGAGAAGCCGTCGGGAAGACCGCGCGGCACCCAC
>CBHFMJ010000321.1:0-2153 GCA_965994715.1 uncultured bacterium
GTGATCGCCGACTTCGACGTGACCGAGAAGATGCTCCGCTACTTCATCCAGCGGGTGCACAAGCGCCGGCTCCTCGCGAAGCCACGTGTGGTCGTGTGCGTGCCGTCCGGCATCACCGGGGTCGAGCAACGCGCCGTCGAGGAAGCCACGATCGCCGCCGGCGCGCGCCGCGCGTACATCATCGAGGAGCCGATGGCGGCAGCGATCGGTGCAGGTCTCCCGATCCACGAGCCGACCGGGAACATGGTCGTCGACATCGGGGGCGGTACCACCGAGGTCGCGGTGATCTCACTCGGCGGTGTGGTGACGTCGACCTCGATCCGCATCGGCGGCGACGAGCTCGACGAGTCGATCATCCAGCACGTGAAGAAGGAGTACTCGCTCCTCCTCGGCGAACGGACGTCCGAGGCGATCAAGCTGGCGATCGCGTCGGTCTATCCGATGCCGGAGGAACTCGTCGCCGAGATCAAGGGCCGCGACCTCATCTCCGGCCTCCCGAAGACCATCACGATCGCTGCGGAGGAGATCCGCCGGGCGATCGAGGAGCCGGTGAACGCCATCATCGATGCCATCAAGACCACCCTCGACCGGACCCCCCCTGAGCTCGCCGCGGACATCATGGACCGCGGCATGGTGCTGACGGGCGGAGGCGCCCTGCTCCGCGGGCTGGACAAGCGCCTCCGCCACGAGACGGGGATGCCCGTGCACATCGCCGACACCCCGCTCCAGGCGGTCGTGATCGGCTCGGGGAAATGCCTCGAGGAGTTCGAGGTCCTGCAGCGGGTCCTGGTGACGTCGACCAGCCGGCGGTAGCCCGCCGTCGTGGCGATCCGGCAACGAACCCGCTCCGCCAGGCTCCTGGTCGTCACCTTGGTCGCCGCCTCCCTCGCGATCATCACCGTGGACTACCGCGGTGGCGACGACGGACCGCTCGATTCGGTGGGTGAGGCCCTCAGCAGCGCCCTGGCCCCGATGCAGCAGGCCGTTTCCGGCGTGGTCCAGCCGGTCAGCGCCTTCTTCAGCAGCGTCGCGGAGCTTCCGTCCCTCGCGACGCGGAACGCCGAGCTCGAGCGACAGGTCGAGGATCTGCGGACAGCCCAGCAGCTCAACCAGGAGCTCGCACGCCGGATCGAGGATCTCGAGGGGCTGCTCGGACTGCAGGCGATCCTCCCTCGGACGATCCCCGCCCAGGTGATCGCGAGCGGCGTCTCCAACTCCGAGTGGACCGTCACGATCGGCGCCGGGTCCGACCACGGGATCGCGCTCAATATGCCGGTCGTGACGGGAGCTTCGGACGGGCCGAGGCTCGTGGGCCGCGTGATCCAGGTCACGCCGATCTCCTCGATGGTGCAGCTCCTGATCGATCGCGACTTCGCGGTGCCGGCGACCCTGTCCACGTCGCACGAGGCCGGGATCGTCGAGGGGCGCGGCGAGGACGAGCTCCGGATGCGACTGGTGGGGCCCGGCCTCGAGGTCAGCGAGACCGAGCCGGAGTCCGTGTTCACCCTGGGCTATCGGGTCGAGGGTGAGGCGGGGCTCTATCCGCCGGGCATCCTGATCGGGACCGTCTCCCGCGCGTTCAGCGAGGCCGGCTCGGTCGAGTCGTTCGTCACGATCCGACCGGCGGTCGATTTCTCGACGCTGCAGAACGTCCTCGTGATCGCGCGGCGCCGTGCCGCGGCCGAGGGCGCGCCGTGAGACGGACCGTGATCCTCGTGGCCGTGATCGTCACGGCCCTCCTGCTGCAGACGACGGTCTTCCCCGAGCTCACGTTCCTCGGGGTGAAGCCGGAGCTCCTCTACCTGGTGACCGTCGTGTTCGCGGCGCTCCGAGGACCGGCCGAGGGCGCGGTCGTCGGATTCGTCAGCGGCCTGTCGCAGGACTTCCTGCTCAACACGCCGAAGGGGATCACGGCCCTCACCCTCACGATGCTCGGGTACACGATCGGCCTGGCCCGTCAATACATCACGTCGCCGTCACCACTGCTCCCGGCGTTCCTCGTGGCGGTGGGGACCGCGGGCGGCGTGGCCTTCCAGCGGGTCGTGGCTTTCCTCCTCGGCGAGGAGGAGGGTCCTTTCGGCTACGTGGCGAAGGTCGTGGTCCTCACGGCCCTCTACGGCGCGGTGCTCACACCGATCTTCTATCCGGTGCTG
>CBHFMJ010000322.1:0-2128 GCA_965994715.1 uncultured bacterium
CGGGCATACGCCGAGATGGTGAAGGGCTGCTGGGACGTCTCCATCCGGAGCTGCGTGAGCACGAGCCCGGCGAGGCCAAGGGTCAATCGCCACGGGGGAGATCGGGGCGTCGCCGGTTCCGCCTCCTCCACGTCGCGATGGCGGTCTCCAGTGCGGTCATCTCCGCTGTCATCGCCTCCCGTCCGCGAAGGATCAGTTCATCTGGATCCAAGAACCCGTCCCACCGAACCTCACGGCCGAAGCGCGGGCGAACGACGACGTCCGCGTACCGCGCATCCTGTGCCGCGAGGTGACGACGTAGAAGGGCGAGGGACGTATTCCCCATCTCCCGGGCACCCGGCGCTTGCACGTCGGAGGGATCGGACAGGGGTCGCTCCCAGTCCAGGTCCACGGCGATCACCACGTCGGCTCCGATGTCCCGTGCCGGCTCTGCGGGAACAGGCATCGAGAGCCCGCCGTCGGCGAGGAGTCTCCCGTCGATCTCCACGGGCCGGAAAACCCACGGGACCGAGATGCTGGCCCGGACGACCGAAGCGAGATCCCCCTCGCGGAAGATGACCACCTCGCCCGATCGCAGATCGGTCGCGATGACGGCAAGCGCGATCCGGCATTCGTCCATACGACGACCGCCCACGAACTCCTTGATCAGCCGCTCGAGCTTCGTGCCCCCCAAGAAGCCGTGCCGGAGCGACGGATCGAACAGAGGGATGATCTTGAGCAACGTCGTGTCCGATGCGATCCGATGTAAGGCCTTGCCATCGTTGCCCGAGCAGTAGAGGGCGCCGACGAGCGCACCGATGCTCGAGCCGGCGACGACGTTGATCGACACATCGAGCTCCTCGAGCACCTGGATCACCCCGGTGTGGGCAAGGCCCCGCGCACCTCCGCTGCCGAGAGCCAGCCCGATACTCGGCGATCTCGTCTGCGGAGCGGGCCGGAGGCTCGGAGATGAACGAGGAGCAGCCTGAGCGCCCTCCATACCCCAACCTTATGCGCGTCGACGTAGCCCCGCTTCATCGCTTCGCCTTCCTTCCCGTCCCGGCGCCTCTAGATCATCCGAGCGCCCGCGAGCTCGGCCAGGCGCGAGCCGATCAGCGACGCTCGCCGCTGTTGCCCCACCTGACGTTCGGCGCTTCGCCATGCCGTTGGTCGGTCGGCCCGCCGAGAGCGGCCCGCCCTTACGGCGAGTCCCTGCTCGGCCCGGCATGGTTCCTAAGGCTGGTGTGGGTACTACCTCTCCTAGCCTGTGGGTACTCGGCCGGAAGGCCGCAAACACGTGTGGTCAGGGGTTCTGAGAACACTCCCACCGACCTACCGACCGACAACCACCGACCTACCGACCGAACCTGCCAACCGACCAACCACCAGACGTCTCCTCTTTGCTTGGCTACTGTTGATAGTGGGGGAGGATCGTGCCGTCCTTGACGTAAGTCAGCGCCGCGGACACATCGTAGGCGTGGATGGCAGAACTGAGCGGAGCCAGCGTGTTCGACAGGCTCTCGATCTCACGGCCGTGGAAGAAGCCCGCCCGCTCCTGCGCGTCCGTGAAGCCCAAGATCAGCGATGCGTGGAACCGCTGGTCGGCCGGGTTGTCGTGCGCGACGTTCGGGGTGTCCCAGAGCTTCTCGTTCCAGGGCAGGAAGGTCTGGGTTCGCAGTTCCCTCAGCACGCCGGTGCCTGCGAGGGCGGGCACGAGCTCCTTGTTGATGAGCTTCCGGAAGTCGCCGGCACCGACGCCATCCTTCCGCCTGAGGTAGATCAGGGCTCGGGCGCCCGCCTTCTCGCCGGGCTCTGCCACCTCGTACCAGCGGGACGAGTTCGGCAGACCGGCGTAGAGCAGGGTGCGCCGGAAGACGTTGATCTCGTCCTTGAACGCGAGCTGGGTCTGCTTGCGGCCCAGCAGGGGGGACAGGGGCGACCGGAAGGTGACCTCCGCGACGCCGTCGATCTTGCGTTCGACGGGGATGTCGGTCTCGACGCCGGGGGTCGCCGGCCACAGCCCCGTGTCCACCTCGGCGAGGTGGATCTGCCGGTACTCCTCCAGACCCGGCGAGGCCGAGATGATCTTCGAGTGCGGTCCCTTCCAGTAGTCCATCCCCGTCTGACGGGGCTGGTCGGTGCGCACCCA
>CBHFMJ010000323.1:0-2074 GCA_965994715.1 uncultured bacterium
CCGGGGGGGCGCCCCGCCTCCGCCACGTGGAGGACCTGGTTCTTCCCGCGGAGCTCGACCGCGGTGGGATCCGTCCAGTGGAACAGCTCGCGCACCTGCGCTCGCGCCGACGGTCCCACGAGCACCGACCCCACGCGCGCTTCCGACTGGAGCCTCGCGGCGGTGTTCACCACATCACCGGTCGCTCCGTACTCAAGGTGGCTCCCGCCGCCGACGGGCCCCGTCACGGCGAGGCCCGCTTCGATACCGACCCGCACTCCGAACGACTCGATCGCGTAGTCGAGGAGAACCCGTCGTGCGTGGTCGGCCACGTTTCGCTGGATCTCGAGCCCGGCGAGGACTGCGCGCTCGGTGTCGTCCTCGTGCGCCACCGGAGCGCCGAACAGGGCGAGCACGCCGTCCCCGGCGACGTCCTTCACCGTCCCGCCGAAGTGTTCGACCGTCTCGGCCATCGCGCGGACGGCGGCCCCGACGACATCGCGCACATCCTCAGGATCCAACCGCTCCGCCAGCACGGTCGACCCCGCGATGTCCGCGGACAGCGCCGTGATCGTTCGACGTTCCTCGCGCATCTCTGTGGCCGGCCGGATCAGCCCGCGCCCCCTTTCGGCCGAGTATCGGGAGCGGCCCCTCCGGAGGTCAAGTGAAGGCAGCTCGAGTCCCGGCAGGTTCTGCGACAGGGGCTCGAGGACGCGATGGAGCGGACGCGATGTCTCGCGCTCGACGATCCGGCCGCAGCGCACGAGGTCTGGCCCAGATCGACCGCATGCTGATGACGAGGCCGTGATCGGGCGAAAGCCGGCGCCGAAAGCACCACGTAGCCTGAAGCGATGGCGATCCTTATCACCGGTGCGAGTGGCTACATCGGGGGCCGCCTCACGCAGCGCCTCGTCGATGCGGGCGTCGGCATCCGTGTCGCCGGACGCGACCCCGAGAAGCTCACCGACCGCTGGCCGGGGGTCGATGCGGTCGAGCTCGACGTGATACGGCCCGAGACGATCGGCCCCGCGACGGAAGGCGTGACGACCGCCTACTACCTGATCCATTCGATGGAGGAAGGCGGCGCGCCCTTCGAGGAGCGGGACCGGGCCGCCGCCACGAACTTCGCCCGAGCCGCGGCTGAGAGCGGCGTCGAGCGGATCATCTTCCTCGGGGGTCTCGGCGACGACGACGATCCCGATCTCTCTCCGCACCTGGCCAGCCGCCACGAGACGGGGCGGTTGCTCGCCGAGCACGGCCCGGCGGCGCTCGAGCTCCGGGCCGGGATGGTGATCGGTGCCGGGAGCGCGTCGTTCCGGATGCTCGATGACCTGGTGAGGCGACTGCCGGTGATGGTCACCCCGAGGTGGGTGGACACCCGCTCGCAGCCGATCGCGATCGACGACGTGGTCACCTTCCTGGCCGGAGCACGCGACGTGACCGCCGACGGGCATCACACGATCGTGGAGATCGGCGGCGCCGACGTGCTGTCGTACCGCGAGATGATGCGGCGCCTCGGGAAGAAGCGCGGGCGCGTCCCGGTGATACTGCCCGTCCCGGTGCTCACTCCCTACCTCTCGTCACTGTGGTGCGGCCTCGTGACGTCGGTTCCTCCATCCGTCGCGGGGCCGCTCATCGAGGGACAGCGCAACGAGACGATCGTGCGAGACGACACGGCGGCCCAGGTCTTCCCCGACGTCCACCCCATCGGCTTCGACGAGGCCGTCTCGAGGACAGGCTCTGAGGCCGTCGCCTAGGCGGCGCTCAGTCGAAGCTCACCCGCGCTCGCTGTTGGCGCCGACCTTGTCCTCCTTGGACGGGCTCGGCTTGCCGACCTCGTTCTTCCCGGCGACGATGCGCTGATGGCGCGACCCGAGACCCGCTACGTGAGGACCGTCGACGACGTCCACATCGCCTACCAGGTGATCGGCGACGGTCCGTTCGACCTCGTCTACGTGCCCGGATGGATCTCGAACGTGGACGTCGGGTGGGACCTCCCGTACCACGGGCCGTTCCTGCGTCGGCTCGCGTCGATGTCGAGGCTGATCACCTTCGACCGCCGCGGCTCCGGGGTGTCGGACCGGCCACCCAGGGA
>CBHFMJ010000324.1:0-1931 GCA_965994715.1 uncultured bacterium
CGGCTCGGCAAGGGCGAGGAGCTGAGCGGAGGACGGGACAAGGCGAGCATCCTCGCCGACGCCCTCGAAGCCGTCTTCGGGGCCGTCTATCTGGACCTCGGGCTCGACGAGACGCGTCGGCTGCTGGAGCGGCTCTTCCGGCCGCTGATGGAGGCCTACGCTCGGGGCGAGGGCGACCGCGACTACAAGACGATCCTGCAGGAGCTCGCCTCCCGTGAGCTCCACACGATGCCGGAGTATCACCTCGAGGAACGAGGCCCCGACCACGAGAAGGAGTTCACCGCGACGGTCTTCCTCGGCGGCGAGTCGTTGGGCGTCGGGATCGGCAGGTCGAAGAAGGAAGCCGAGCAGCGGGCCGCGCGCGAGGCGTTCGACCACATCTCGGAACGCGTCGGGGCATAGGGGGCCGGGTGGAGCTGCCAGAGGTCGAGGTCATGCGCCGGGACCTGGAGAAAGACGTGGTCGGCCGGCGCGTGAAGTCGGCGGAGGTGAAGACATCCCGGAACGCGATGCGCGTGATCCGGCGGCACGGGAAGCGCAAGGAGTTCACCTCGCGACTGGAGGGGCGGAAGCTCTCGAAGGTCGAGCGACGAGGGAAGTACCTCCTCGTTCACCTCGATTCGGGCGACGTCTTGGTCACGCACTTCGGGATGAGCGGGCAGTTCCAACGCGGGAACGGCCGTGTCGCGATCGAACCCCACACCCACGTCATCCTGACCTTCCAGCAGGGAGGGGACCTCCGGTTCATCGACCCCCGCACCTTCGGTGAGATGTTCGTCACGTCCGCGGACGAGATCGGCAAGGTCAAGGAGCTCCAGCACATCGCGATCGATCCGCTCGACCAGGTCTTCACCTGGCCGACGTTCCAATACCTCCTCGCGGAGCGCGGCGCGAAGATGAAGCAGCTCCTGATGGATCAGAAGTTCATCAGTGGTCTCGGCAACATCTACTCGGACGAGGTGCTCTTCGCGGCGGGTCTCCGCTACGACCGCGTGTCGGACACGCTCTCCTCCCAGGAGGTCCGCCGCCTCTATCGGGCGATCCAGGAGACGATCCAGGAGGCGATCAAGCTCCGCGGGACGACGTTGGACGATGAGGCGTACGTGGATCTCTTCGGCAAGCCCGGCGAGTATCAGGGGGAGCTCAAGGTCTACGGGCGCGAGGGCGAGCCGTGCAGACGGTGTCGGAGCCCGATCGAGACCGTGAAGGTCTCGCAGCGAACGTCCTACTTCTGCCCGCAGTGCCAGAGCTAGGTCTCAGGTTACGGCAGCGCCCGCTTCGCGCATCCGCTGGATCGCCCGTTCGCCGGCGCCCGCCTTGCGGTCGACAGCGCGGATGCCGTCGCGGATGACCACGACGTCGTAGCCCAGGTCGCGCGCATCCGTCACGGTTTCGACGACGCAGAAGTCCGTCGCCAGCCCGCAGACGACGAGCCGCTCGACGTCGTGTTCCTGGAGGAGGCGCTGGAGGATCGTCGGCGCCGTCTCGCCGCTGAGCGGGTCGCGTTCGCTGAACGCGCTGTACCCGTCGGCACCCTGATCGCCCTTGTGCACCACGTCGCCCACCACCTGCAGGTCGGGGTGGAACGTCGCACCCCACGAACCCTGCACGCAGTGGACGGGCCACAGCCCGCCGTCCTTCTCGAAGTGCGGTGTGGTGTGCGGGTGCCAGTCCTGTGAGTACACGATGTACGACCCCGCCGAGCCGGCGGCGGAGATCTCCCTGTTCGCCACCGGGATCACGAGCTCGCCCTCCCGGACGGACAAGGAGCCCGAGGGGTCCGCGAAATCGTTCTGGAGGTCGACGACGATCAGCGCGGTCTCTTCGTCGTAGCGGGCATCGCTGCCGGACATGGAGCCGTGCAGCCTAGCCGGGCCGGTGGCGTCGCCCCCGACCCGGCCCGCCAGATACGGGATCTAGTCGGCGCGGTC
>CBHFMJ010000325.1:0-1929 GCA_965994715.1 uncultured bacterium
CCGGAAGTGGTCGAGGTTCATGCATCGCCGTGGGTCTCACGCACGTCTGGGGCTCGACGTCAGAGACGACGCGAGCTCCTAGGTTGCTGATCTCGCCCTTCGGGTGGACTCAGGCTCCCCGCAACTACATCCACCCACCTCGGTCGCTGGTCGAGTTGGGAGTCCAGATTCATCGCAGCATTGATCAACGATAGGTGTGTGAACGCTTGCGGGAAGTTTCCGAGCTGCTCGCCCGTCAGGCCGATCTCCTCGGAGAAGAGGCCAAGGTGGTTCGCGTAGGTGAGCATCTTCTCGAATGTGAGTCTCGCCTCCTCCAGCCGACCAGCCCTGGCTAGGGCGTCGACGTACCAGAACGTGCAGATCGAGAACGTTCCCTCAGAGCCTTGCAACCCATCGGGTGAGGCGCTGGGGTCGTATCGGTACACGAGGCTGTCGGAGACCAGCTCATCCCGCATCGCGTCGAGCGTCGACAGCCACATCGGGTCGCGCGGGGCGATGAACCCGACCAGCGGCATGAGGAGGTTCGAGGCGTCGAGCACCTGCGAGTCGTAGGCCTGCACGAACGCCGACCGCTCCTTGCTCCACCCCTTCTCCATGATCTGTTCGTAGATCCGGTCGCGCTCGGTCATCCATCGCTCGAGATTTCCCGGTCGGCCAAGACGACGTGCCATCCGCACGGCTCGGTCCAGGGCGACCCAGGACATCAGCCTGCCGTAGGTGAAGTCCTTGCGGCCCCCGCGGGTCTCCCAGATCCCCTCCTCCGGCTGATCCCAGTGCTCACAGAGCCAGTCGAAGATGCCGCAGAGCTCGATCCAACCCTGATGTCCCAGCGTCATGCCCCGCAGGGTCGCCAGGTAGATCGAGTCGACCGCCTCTCCGTAGATGTCCAGCTGAAGCTGGTCCGAGGCTCCGTTCCCGATGTGCACCGGGCTCGATCCTCGGTAGCCCTCCAAGTGATCGAGGACCTCCTCATCGAGGTCGGGGGAGCCGTCGATCCGATACATGATCTGGAGCGGTCCCGAGGCGCCCCCGGCCTGTTCGCTTACTCGATCACGGAGCCAGCGCATGAAGGCGTCGGCTTCTTCCTCATACCCGAGGCCCAGCAGCGCGTACACCGAGAACGAGGCATCGCGGACCCACGTGAAGCGGTAGTCCCAGTTGCGCTCGCCGCCGATCTGCTCGGGGAGACTGGTGGTGGGCGCCGCGACGAGCGCCCCGGTCGGCGCGTACGTCATGAGCTTCAGGGTGATCGCCGAGCGGTCGACGATCTCACGCCACCGACCGTCGTAGCTCGACTTCCCGACCCAGTCGCGCCAGAACCGCACCGTCTGGTTGAACATGTCGAGGACGTCCTGCGCATCGAGCTTCCGAGACTCGGCCTTCGCTCCGGTCTCCAGAACGACCCCACTCACCTGTCCGGCGCGCAGGCTCCAAGACCCGCGAACGTCGCTCGCGTCCCGGTCGAGATCCATCGTTGTGTGCAGGGTGAGGTGCTGGCCGTTGGATCGGAAGGTCCAGCCGTTGTCGGTGGCCTCGAGCTCATGCTCGGCTCTTCCATAGTCGAAGCGGGGTGCGCATTCCAATACGAACCTCATCTCGCCTCGGACAACCCGCACCACACGGACCAAGAGGTGCCGATCGGTGGCGACCTGGGGTTCATCGATCGGCATGAAGTCGACCACTTCGCCCACCCCGTCGGCCGTCATGAACCGCGTGATCAAGATGGCGGTGTCAGGGAAGTACAGCTGTTTCGTCACATAGTCGTCGCCGTCGGGTGCGATCCGGAATCGTCCGCCCTTGTCCCGATCGAGTAGAGAAGCGAAGACGCTGGGCGAGTCGAAGCGCGGAGAGCAGAACCAATCGATCGTCCCGTCGGTCGTGACGAGGGCTGTGGTCTGCAGGTCGCCGATCAATCCGTGCTCGGAGATG
>CBHFMJ010000326.1:0-1847 GCA_965994715.1 uncultured bacterium
CGGCGGGTGAGCGCGTCTCGCTCTACGCGAACGACGGATGGGTCGACCTGTGCATGGGTCCGCACGTGCCCCACACGGGCGTGCTGGGCGCCTTCAAGCTCACGAACGTGGCCGGAGCCTATTGGCGAGGCGACGAGACGAACCCCCAGCTCACCCGCATCTACGGCACGGCCTGGGCGACCCAGGACGATCTCGAGGCCCACCTCTACCGACACGAGGAGGCGGAGCGACGCGACCACCGCAAGCTCGGCAAGGACCTCGAGTTGTTCCATCTCGAACCGACGGCGCCCGGCATGCCCTACTGGCTGCCTAACGGCCTGAAGATCCTGAACGAGCTCCTGGCCTTCTGGCGCGTCGAGCACGAACGGCGTGGCTACCAAGAGATCTCGGCGCCGCTCGTGAACGAGAAGGCGTTGTGGGAGAAGTCCGGGCACTGGGAGCACTTCAAGGACGACATGTTCGTGATCCCCGAAGACGAGAGCACCACCTACGGCCTCAAGCCCATGAACTGCCCGAACGCGATGGTCGTCTTCAACATCAAGTCGCGCAGCTACCGCGACCTCCCGTTGCGGCTCTCCGATTGCGACACGCTGCACCGGAACGAACGCTCGGGCACGCTACACGGCCTGCTGCGGGTGCGGCGCTTCATCCAGGACGACGCCCACATCTTCATCACCGAGGACCAGATCGAACAGGAGTACGAACGCATCTTCGAGATCTGCGATCTCTTCTACGGTGTGTTCGGGCTCTCGTACCGCCTCCGGTTGTCGACCCGCCCCGACCACTACCTGGGCGACCTGGACACGTGGGATCGAGCCGAGTCCTCATTGCGGGAGATCCTCGAGCGGCGGCTGGGCCCGGAAGGCTACGACGTCGAGGAGGGAGGAGGGGCCTTCTACGGGCCGAAGATCGACATCGACATGCAGGACGTGCTCGGACGCCCCTGGCAGATGGGCACGATCCAGCTCGACTTCCAGCTGCCGAGACGGTTCCACTGCACGTACGCCGATGCGGACGGTGAACGCCGGACCCCGGTGGTGGTACATCGCGTCATCTACGGGAGCCTGGAGCGGTTCATCGGCATCCTGATCGAGCACACGGCCGGGGCGTTCCCCCTGTGGCTCGCCCCCGAGCAGCTGCGATTCGTCTCGGTGGCCGACCGCCACGTCGAGCTGTGCGAGGAGCTCTCCGCCTCGGCCCGCACCTCCGGCCTGCGGACCGTCGTCGACGACTCCAACGAGAGCGTCGCCAAGAAGATCCGAACCGCGCAACTCGCGAAGGCGCCGTACACCATCGTGGTAGGCGACAAGGAGCTGGAGTCCGAGGAGTTCACCGTGCGAGACCGGGCCGGCGCGGAGTTCCCCGGCGTGACCTTCGACCGCCTCGTCGACGCCCTCGTCGAGGAATCGTCGAGCCGGTCGTTGCACCAGACCGACTTCGGCGCGGCGTGAGGGATCCGTCGGCCATGGAGCACCTATGGAGCCCGTGGCGCATGCAGTACATCGAGACCGCTCGCGAGGAGCTGGAGGGGGAGGGTGGCTGCGTCTTCTGCGTCCTGCCGGAGCGCGAAGCCGAGCGAGTGCTCGCCCTCGGCCGGCTCGGATACGTGGTGCTGAACAAGTTCCCGTACAACCCCGGGCACCTGTTGATCGTGCCGTTGCGGCACACCGGTGACGTGGAAGACCTGACCCACGAGGAGAGCCTCGAGCTGCAGACGCTGCTGCAGCGATCGATCCGTGCGCTGCGCGAGGAGGCGGAGCCCCATGGGTACAACGTGGGCATGAACCTCGGGTCGACGTCCGGCGCCGGCATCCCCGACCACCTGCACTGGCACGTCGTGCCGCGAT
>CBHFMJ010000327.1:0-1795 GCA_965994715.1 uncultured bacterium
GAGGCGAGCTGCGTCGCGCGAGCCCTTCTTGAGCGCCCACGCGTCGTGGCTTGAGTCCTAGATCGACCAGACGGGTTGTGCTTCTTGCTGCTTCGCGCGCTTGTCCTCGTACATCCGCTCGTCGGCCGCGTCGATCAACTCCTCGAGGGTGACCGATCGGCCCGGAGGCAGGGAGGCGATCCCCATCGAGACCGAGAGCTGGAAGGTCCGGTCCGGGCGGGCGTTGTGGGAAGCTAGGCAGTCGCGCATCCGCTCCATCACCCGATCCGGGTCCAGTTCGGGATCGCCCATCAGGAGCACGCAGAACTCGTCGCCGCCCAGCCGGCCGGCGATGTCGGACGCACGGATGGTCTCCCGGATCACGTCTGCGGCTTCCGAGAGGAGCTGGTCGCCGGCGACGTGGCCGAGCTCGTCGTTCACGCGTTTCAGGCCGTCGACGTCGATGAACAGCAGTGCGACCGAGGATCGGGTCCGCGCGGCGACGAGGAGCTCGTGCTCGCCCAGGGCGAAGAAGCCGCGCCGGTTCGCCAGGCCGGTGAGATCGTCCACGGTCGCGTGGCGGCGCAGCTCCGCCTGCAGGTCGGACAGGTGCCCTCCGGTTCGGACGATCGCACGCGAGAGGGAGCCGAGCTCATCGCTCGAGGTGTCGGGACGGTCCAGCGGGTGTCCCTTGTCGAGTCGGTAGGCGTTCTCCCCCATCTTGCCCACCCGCTTGACGATGCCGCCCGTGAAGCCGGCCATCAGGATCATCGCGACGAAGATGGCCGCGGGCATCGCGATGACCTGGATCAGGTACGACCGCGCGAACGCCGCGTCGCGCGCCGCGATCCGTTCGCTCATCAGCTCCGAGGCGGTCAGCTCCATCTGCTCGGTGAGGCCTCGGATCGCGGTCGTGATCGTCTGCCCGTGGAGGAAGAACGTCTCCAACCGGTCCTGTGTCTCCGGCGTTCGATCGCGTCCGATGCGGAGGACACCTTGGAGGGTCGCCAGGCGCTCCTCGACGAGCGCCTCGAGCGGTTCGAGGCGGTTCCGCTGCAGCGGCTCGGTCACGCGCTCCTTGAGATCTTCGAGGTCTCCGTGGAGCTCGATCACGGCCTCGTCGTAGTCCTCACGCATCCTCGCCTGTCCCGTGAGCACATATCCGCGGACGCTGGACTCCGCGATCGCCAGGTCGTGCTGGATCTCGGCGAGCTCACGTCGGACGCCGGTCGTGCGGTCCACGTCTTCGTTCGTTCGGGAGGCGGTTCGCTGCGCGGACACCGCATACGTCACGGCGAAGACGAGGACGATCAGGGGGATCGTCGACATCGCGAGCATCTTCGAACGAAGGGACACGGTGCTCTCCTGCAGGCCGTTCGACCTCTCTTGCGTTTCGACCTGCAGGAACGCCTCCTTGAGCAGCGGGTTGTCTACCGAACGGTAGAGAGCGATAATCTGCCGGATGGTAGACAAAGGCGCTCCGAAGGCGAAGAGGTCGCGGAGAGCGGACTCGATCGTCGAACGCCTGGCCGGGAAGCGGGTCTTCATGACCGGCGTCACCGGCTTCTTGGGGCAGGTCGTGCTCGAGCGACTGCTCGCCGACTTCCCGGAGACGACGGTGGTGCTGCTGGTCAGGTCCCAAACGGGGGCCTCCTCCGTGGAGCGCGTCCACTATCTGACCCGGAAGCCCTCGTTCGACAGGCTCCGCGAGTTTCTGGGCTCGGACGACGCCCTCCTCCGCCTCCTGGACCAGCGGATCGAGGTGGTCGACGGGGACTTCTCCCGCGGCCGGCTCGATCTGCCTGGAGCGATCGAC
>CBHFMJ010000328.1:0-1756 GCA_965994715.1 uncultured bacterium
CGTGGCCGCAGGCGACATCGCCTGTCCGGATCCATGTCGCTCGCAGCGCCGGACAGCGGATCTGATCGGGAGGATCGATCCGAGAGCTGTCCTGACGCTCGGCGACAACCAGTACGAGGACGGTCGGTTCGCCGACTTCATGGACTCATACCGGCCGACATGGGGGCGGTTCAAGCGCCGGACCCACCCGACGCCGGGCAACCACGACTACCACGTCGCTGGGGCGGGCGGATACTTCAGCTACTTCGGTCGGCGAGCGCATCAAGGCTCGAGCGGCATGTACAGCGTGAACATCGGCAACTGGCACGTCGTGTCGATCAACACCGGGAACGGGCTCTCGGATCGGAAGCTCCGATGGGTCCGCCGGAATCTCTCGAACGATCGCCACCGGTGCGAGCTCGCCTTCTGGCACCACCCCCGTTGGTCTTCCGGTTCGATCCACGGATCCAACCCGATGATGGGGCCGCTCTGGCGGGTCCTCTTCCGGCACGGCGTCGACGTCGCACTGAACGGTCATGACCATCTCTACGAGCGGTTCGCGTTGATGAACCCACGCGGTGAGTTCGCACCGCTCGCCGGGATCCGCCAGTTCACCGTCGGAACCGGGGGACACAGCCTCTACGCGGCCGGCCCGCAGATCCGAGGGTCGCAGCGGGTGATCGACGATCGGTTCGGCCTCGTTCGCATGACGCTGCATCCGCGCGGATATTCCTGGAGGTTCGTCGCCGTGGGAGGCAGCGTGCTCGACACAGGTTCCCGCTTATGTCACGGCTGATGCGCCAACGGTTCCTCGGGAACGGACCGCGCTAGGTCGTCGAGTCGACGACCGCGGGACGCTGCGTCATCGACTGCAGTTCCGTGTCGAGACGCGCAGCGCGGAGCCGCCTCGCCGTTACGAGGAGCATGACGAGCAGGGCGATTACGATGAGCGCCAGGCCGCTCGCGATGACGAACGCCGCAGCGACGGTTGACCGCACTGACTCGAGTGCCGTGCTGGTCGTTCGGAGCGTCTCGGTGACCTCGCGAACCCGGACCTCGGCGATCGTCTGGAGACCCCGTGCCGCCGTCAGCTCTCGTTCCACGCCGCGAACCTGAGCGGCTGCCTGCCGGCGGAGCCGATAGGTGACCCCGTCGATCTTCGATCGGAGGCGGTGCACCAGCATCAGCAGGCGCCCTTCGGCAGGTGTGGTAGCGATCGCGAAGGACTCGCTCCCGATCAAGTCGCCCAGCCCGACGACCGTGTAACCGGTGCATGGATCGTTGCAGTACTGGATGTGGTACAGCCCGGCCGGGAGGTCGGGAACGCGGAACTCGACGCGTGCGAGGAACACATCACCATTCGTCGGAGTGATCATGACCTGGTCGACCGGGATCGCCGCTTCCGGCACCCTGTGGCCCTGGATCCAACGGTTCGCAGGAAGGAGGTACGCGATGTACGGGCCTTTCGCGCTCGCCTCCCCCGTTGTGCTCTCCGAGAAGGTTCCCTGGACGATCGCGACCTCGGCTGGTACGTACGCCGACCGCCCGGGGATGCTCCAGCCGCCTCCCGCGCTGGCAGAGGTCGGGAGCAGCGCAACCCCGAGAGCCGCGGCGACGACGAGGACGAACCGAAGAACGCGCATCGAGAGGCCTCCTCTGCAAGAGTGGTCGCAACAGGGGACCGGGTCTGTGAACGGATGGTTCCCGAGCGGTCCAGGACTCCCCCACGTCCGGGTTGCCTATCAGGCGAGGCGACCTCGCACAGATGCGCGCATCT
>CBHFMJ010000329.1:0-1748 GCA_965994715.1 uncultured bacterium
CCCGAATTCGAACTTCTCCAGGAAGTCGTGCACCGGCACGGATGCTTCGGACAGCAGCGTGAGCAAGCCGAGCACGAGGATGCCGATGCCTGCGCTCATCATCACCCCTGCGGCCGGTCCATCGACCCTGTCTTCGAGGTGAAGCGGCTCCAGTTCCGGCGCGTCGACGATCCGGTCGCCTCGTTCGGTCTCGTTCATCGTCGTCCCCCTCGCCTCACGCGATCGGAGCGATCTTGTTCAGGAACGCCCCGTAGAGCCCGCCGACAAGGGCTGCGGCGAAACCCCCGACGAGCATCACGATGGTCACCGTGCGCAACCATGGACGCTGGATGATCCTCGGACCGTAGTAGGCGACGATGAAGGCAACGGCGGTCACCAGGAACGGTGCAGCCCAGGCGATGTGCTCCTTCCACTCCATCCCGAAGGTGTGCCACGAAGCCGTGTCGCCGCTCACATTCGACCGCAGGAAGTCCCGCGGCGAGCACGTGGTCGTGGGCAGGATCGCATCTGCGCACCCTGCGAACTCGTCCGCTCCGCTCTCCGCGAGCTGCTCCCGGTACCAGGGGTACACGATCCATGTGCCGGTGATGACGGTCGCCCAGGCGATGGCAGCCATGACCCACATCCCAACTACGAGCCGGCGCATCCGCTCCTGCACCCCCGCCGTGGTGAGGTGTCCAACTCGGAGGGACCAGAGCCCGGCGAGCCCGCCACCGAACAACAGAAGGAAGGCCGTGCCCAGCACCAGCCCGTGCACGACGGTCCAGAACTCCCTCGAAGAGAGATCGAACATCGCCCCCCCCGTTCCTAGGTCTCTTCCTGGAAGACTAGACCCACCTCGCGGGAGGCGCACATCGACTGGACGGGCAGCGAGCTGTCATAGCCGTCCGATGCGACGAGAACCTGAGATGAACGAGCGAAGACCGCTTAAGGGCATGCGGTTCTTCCAGTCGTGGGGGGAGGCCGGCCGCGCCCCCGACGGCGTGCTCGGTCGGCTCCTTTCCACCCGCGCGTAGCGCTCGAAGCTGAGCTGCAAGACGCTGGTCAGAGCTGTGCTCGGGGCTTCCTGGACGCGGAAGAGATCAGAGGTTCAGATCCTCTCGCGCCGCAGAAGAAGCCTCACCGGGCTGAATCCTCACCGAGGCAGGAGATATCGGCCTAGCCCGCGAGCACGTTCGCTTCGTTGGACGGATGGTGCTCGCTCCGCGGGGTCGGGCATCTTCGAGCACCGAGTCGCTCAGCGACGATCGTAGGTCGACGGGCCTGCGAGCGACGGGACCTTCGGCCCTTCCCGACCGGGAGGGCCGTGACTATCACTGCTGATGAGGAGGGCATGTTCCATGGTCCTGACCCGCGCCCCAAACCGGGCCCCCGCTCGAGCGGGTCACGAGGCGGCCGATGGTCACCCCGCGGCTCACGGTGACCGCGTCGCCGGGAAGTCCCACTTCTGGCGGCACTTCGTGCAGATGATCCTCGCCATGATGGTCGGGATGGCCGTCCTCGGCCTGCCGTTCCGGGCGGTCCTCGGCTCGTTGGGATACACGCGCGACCAGGCGTTCGCTCGGTTCCCGGAGATCGTCTGCGTCGTCATGACGTTCAACATGGCCGTGGGGATGGTCGTGTGGATGCGGTTTCGCGGTCACGGCTGGCGGACGACGGCGGAGATGACCCTCGCGATGAGCGCGGCGACCGCGGTCGCCCTCGGCAATTTCGGGTCGCACAACGTGTCCGAAGAGCCGCTGATCGGC
>CBHFMJ010000330.1:0-1743 GCA_965994715.1 uncultured bacterium
GTGACCCGGCCGTAGACGGCCGGGTCACGATCCATGCGCCACGGGGAGACGCTCGGCCCCGCTAGTCCGTGTGCGAGTGCGTCGCGCTTCCGTCCGTATCCGTATCCGTGTCCGTGGACGCGGTGGACGCGGCGACCGTGCGCGTGGACGGGAAGAACCCGCCGATCAGCGCGAGGATGCCGCCCGCCAGCACGAACCACAGGCCCATCCCGACGTCCTGGAGGGTGTCGAGCGATCCCTCGCGGCCCATCTGGATCACGATCAGGGTGAAGGCCACGAGTGCCACCGCGCCGGCGAATCTGGTGAGCCAGCCACCATGGAACGCGAGCCCCAGGATGATGACGGCACCGCAGATCGCGGTTACCAGTCCTGCCGAGGAGAAGAAGTCGGCCGTCCCCGCATCCGTGGACCAGTAGGCCTGCACGGCGATCTCCGATCCGTCGGTGCCCCCGACCCACTCCAAGAAGCTTCCGACCAACAGGAGCACCGCCGCGGCGACGGTGAGGAGCACGCGGAGCGCGAGCCACGGAGAAGGCGCCTCGCTGACCGCTCGCGTCTCTGTCGAGGTCGCATCCGCGTCGTGATGCTGGATCGCAGACATATTTCGGCCCTCCTTCTGGCCGCGCTCCGGCCGCGCTGGCCACACTTGGACGGGCCGCATCGGCCGCCCTCGTCTGGGTCCGGATATACCCAGCCGAGACCGGCTTCAACCCCTTCCGTGGCTCGGGTGCCGGGAGGTGAACGTCGCTCGGAACGCCTAGTTCGTGAGGGGGACGCGGATCCGGACCGTCGTGTCAGACACGTCGGCGTCCGGGAACAGCGCCCGGATCAGCGCGAAGCGGCCGGTCCAGCCCTCGAGGTCGGCGCTCTCGTGCTCCACCCCGACGTCTTCCGCCCGCAGTTCCACCCCGTCTTCGTCGGTCGAGAGTTCGAATCTGACGAGGTCCCTGTTCCCCGCCTCGACCGCCCCGGAGAAGAGCTCAGAGGCGGCGAGCCGGAGGTCCTCCCTCACGGGCTCGGAGAGTCCCCACTGCTCGGTCACCGAGCCCACGAAGATCCGCACCACGAGCGCCAGCGCCGGATCGCCAGCCACACCCAACCGCGAGGTGGACACGCTCGTCGGCCCAGTCAATCCTGGGAGATGTCGTCGATGCTCGGATAGAGGGTCAGCACGCGATCGAGCCCGGTGAGATCCATCAGACGACGGAGACCCGACCCCTCCGGCGCGACGAGCGCGAGGTCGCCGCCGCGTTCCCGGATGTGCTTGAGGCAGGCGACGATCGCTCCCAAGCCGGACGAGTCGATGAAGCCGAGACCGCGGAAGTCCACGATGACCTTGGGATCCTCGGCGTCCCCCGCCTCCAGAACGGATTCACGGAAGCTGGGGGCCGTGTAGAGATCGAGCTCGCCCTTCACCTCGACGACGGCCCAGCGTCCATGCGTGCGCCGGTCGAGGGTCAGGTCCACGGTGCCAACCTCCTGAAGTCTAGGGAGCGATGCGGCGTCGGTAGTATAGGTCGACACCGTGACGAACCTCCCGACGGCAGTCTCCGTGGACGTCCCTGCGACCGCGGTGTTCATCCAGGTGCTCCGCAACGTCGTTGCGGGAGTGGCTGCGCGACTCGACCTGCCGATCGACCAGATCGAGGACATCCGGCTCGCGGTGACCGAGGCGGCGTCGCTCCTGCTCGAGGAGGGCGACGCGACGTCGCTCCAGATGTCGATCGGTCGCGACGGCGACAC
>CBHFMJ010000331.1:0-1709 GCA_965994715.1 uncultured bacterium
TCGGTCGCTTCCTCTGTGATCTCGATCCGCGTGCCGAGCACCAGTCGCAGATCGTTCACCACCCCGATCCACGCGAGGAGCTCGTCCTCGGTCAGCGACGACGCGTTCGCGGTGCGCTCCACGACGTCGAGGGCCTCCAGCTTCCCCGACCGCGGGGCGGCGCCGAGGTTCGTCTCGAACTCGAGGTTCTGCAGCGGGTCGTCCGGGTAGGCCGGCGGGAAGAGCCGGGACACCGCCGGGTCGCTCGAGGGGTCCTCCGCCTCGAGCAGCGTGCGGGACTGCCGGCAGAGCTCGACGAGGAGGCCGCGCACACCCCGGCTGAGGTGCACGGTGAACCGGTCGCCTTCCTTGGAGAACGCGGGCTCCATCACGCGTCCCGCTGCAGCGTCGCCCAGAGCCCGTGCGCATGGAGGCGAGCGACGTCGGACTCCGCCTTCTCCCGGGGACCGGAGGAGACGACGGCGCGTCCCTTGGTGTGGACGTCCCACATCAGCCGCTCGGCCTTCTCCCTCGGGTAGCCGAACAGGCGCATGAACACCCACGTGACGTAGCTCATCAGGTTGATCGGGTCGTTCCAGACGATCACGATCCACGGCAGGTCGGGTTCGTGGATCTCGTCTTCGCTCGGGCGTTGGACGCGGGCCGGCGTCGCCGTGGTCGTGCCGGTGCTCACCGGTCCCGCTCCCGCGGCTCGTGGTCCACCGACATCGTGATCGCGACCGTGTCGCCGGTGTCTCGTCCTGCCGCCGCGAGCGTGGCCTTGTGGACACCCAGGACGAGGCGGCCGCCCATCGACGCGACGTTGCTCCGGTACTCGGTGCCGTCGAGCGTCCCGCGCACGCGCGTCATGTGCTTCGCGCCGATCCGGCCGGCCAGCGCGCGATCCACCTCCACCACGTGCCCGCCGCCCCGCGCGGACTCCAACACGGCTTCGAACGTCACGGAGCTCATGGCCGTGACGTGCCGCGTCGGTTCCGGCGGACGCGTCGGATCCCCCATCGGTACAGGGGTGGCGTCGCGACCCGGAACATCTGGAAGGGGCTCAGCCATCGTGGGACCGAGTACTCGGGAGCGATGTCCCCCCTGACGACCTTGACGATCGCGTCGGTCACGGTACTCATCTTGAGAACGGCCCAGTTCGGCAGGTCCCCTTGCGGGAACCCCTCGGTATCGACGAACCCCGCGTTCACCGAGGTGACGTGCACGTTGCGCCCCTCGGTCTCGTAGTTCATCGCCTCGGAGAACGCCACCACGGCGTGCTTCGTGGCCCCGTACACCGGGTTGCCCGGCGTCGCGAAGCGTCCCGCCAGCGACCCGATGTTCACGACGTGGCCGATGCCACGGGCGAGCATCCCCGGGAGGAACGCGCGCGTGGCGAACATCACGCCGAGGACGTTCAGCCGGACGTGCTCCTCGATCCTCTCGTAGTCGAGCTTCGTGTACTCTCCGCCGCCCCGCATGCCGGCGCTGTTCACGAGCACGTCGGTCGGACCGAAGGCCTCCTCCGTCACCGCGCGCAGGGTACGGAGTTGGTCGGGCACGGTGACGTCGCAGGTGGCGGCGAGGGCACGGCCGCCCGCCTTCTCGATCCGCTCGACCACGGCGTCGAGTCGTTCGGTACGGCGCGCCGCGAGGACGACGCGGGCACCTCGCTTCGCGAACGCGAACGCCGCCGCCTCGCCGATCCCGGACGATGCGCCGGTGACCAC
>CBHFMJ010000332.1:0-1693 GCA_965994715.1 uncultured bacterium
ACAGGCCATCACCCCCGCACGGAGCACCGATGGCTCCGCACCGGTCAGGATCGTGAAGAACGCCACGGTGCCGAAGCCCACGGCGAACTTCGGCCATCTCGGAAGCCGCAGCAGCGTGGTCGCCGCCAGGACCGGGGCGAGGACCATCGCGACGTTCCCGCCAGAGACGACGAGCAGGTGGCTCAGTCCGGACGCCCGGAAGTCCCGCTCGAGCCCGGGGTCGAGCTGCGAATCGTCGCCGAGGAGGAGACCGAGGAGCAGGCCCGCCTCCTTCCGGGGGAACACGCCTTCGATCGAGCGGCCCACGATCCGTCGGACCTGCTGGGTCGCCCTGATGAACGCGCTGGAGGACGGACCCAGGCGCGTCAGGGTCTGGAGCTGGAGCTGCGCCGGGATGCCCTTGTCACGGAGGGCCTCGGCGAAGCCCTCGTCGTCGGGGACCCGAAGCGTCCCTTCCAGTCGAACCCGGTCGCCCCGGCGAGCCCTCGGCATCTCGTCGCTCCCGCTGACCCAGATCGAGGAGCGGAGGGTCGCGGCGCCGTCCGCCCACTCGACGCGCCGGACCTGGGCGACGGCGGACCAGCCGACGGTCGTCTCCTTCGGGTCGGTCTTGAGCGTCCCCGTGAGGACGACGCGTTCGGGGGCGAGGGACGCGAGGAGGGCCCGGTCGAGACCCCGATCGTGGAACACGCCCCAGCCCATCCCGAGGATGAGCACGCCCACGAGCGAGATCGCGGCGGCGGCGAACGGCGTGACGGACGACACGACGCTGCGCCCGCCGACGGCCTCCACGACCTCGTGTTCAGGGGCGACGAGCCCGGCCCGGGCGAGCGCGCCGGGACCGTGCCGCTCGCGTCCGGCCGTGAGCCATCCCACGCCGAGCATCACGAGCCCGGCGGCGAGCGCCATCCACGGTGCCAGCCAGCCCGGCGTCCCTCCCGAGCTGAGAAGCCCGAGGGCGAACGCCGCGGCCGCGGACGGGAGCATCCACGCGCCCATCGGCGGCCCTTAGACCGTGACCTGGTCGCGGATCTCCTCGAGCGTCGCGGGTCCGATCCCGCTCACGTCCATCAGGTCGTCAACCGATGCGAACGGGCCGTTCTGCTCGCGGTACTCCACGATCGTGGCCGCGAGCACCTCGCCGATGCCGGAGAGCGTCTCCAGCTCCGTCGCCGACGCGGAGTTGATGTTGATGAGGCCACCAGACGAGCCCACCGTTCCGCCGCCCGGCACGACGACGCCCGGTGGGCCCGCCTTCGACACCAGGATCTGGGTTCCGTCCGTCAGCGGCGCCGCGAGATTGAGCAGACTGAGGTCGGCCTTCGGCAGCTGGCCGCCCGCCCGGACGATCGCGTCGATGACGCGATCGCCCTCGGCGAACTCGTAGACGCCGGGCTGTGCGACCTCCCCCGCGACGTCGACGATGATCGTCACGGCGGGACTCGGCGACACCGACTGCTGCGAGGCGGCGCCTGGTGCCGCTCGGGCGATCGTGACCGGCTTGGGCAATGAGCGGGCGTACCAGAGCCCGGCGCCGCCCAGCACCGCCACCAGCACGACGATCAGGCCGACGATCTCACCCCGCGAGAGCGTGTCCAGGCGATCCCGGAACGACATGCGCGCGACGGTAGGGGCGTATCGGCCGGCCCGCTGTGAGGCGCGTCACGTCTGGCGCAGATCCTCCACGCGAAGA
>CBHFMJ010000333.1:0-1690 GCA_965994715.1 uncultured bacterium
TGTACGTGACGGCGTCGTCGCGGGCGGCCGTGAACCCGATCCCCACGCCCTTGGCTATGTCCCGGGTGCCGAGGTTCGAGGTCATGATGATGATCGTGTTCTTGAAATCCACCTTGTGGCCCTGCGCGTCCGTGAGGTGTCCGTCCTCCAGGATCTGCAGCAGCGTGTTGAACACGTCCGGGTGCGCCTTCTCGATCTCGTCGAACAACACGACGGCGAACGGCTTGCGGCGAACCGCCTCCGTCAGCTGTCCGCCCTCCTCGTAGCCGACGTAGCCGGGGGGCGAGCCGATCAGGCGGGAGACCGTGTGCTTCTCCATGTACTCGGACATGTCGAGCTGGATCAGCGCGTCCTCGTCGCCGAAGAGGAACTCGGCCAGAGCCTTGGACAGCTCGGTCTTCCCCACGCCCGAGGGCCCGAGGAAGATGAACGAGCCCGAGGGACGGCGGGGGTCCTTCAGCCCGCTCCGCGTCCGGCGCATCGCGCGGGAGACCGCGGAGATCGATTCGTGCTGGCTGATGATCCGCTTATGGATCTCCTCCTCCATGCGGAGGAGCTTCTCCGTCTCCTCCTCGGTGAGCTTGAAGACGGGGATGCCGGTCCAGACGGAGAGCACCTCGGCGATCTCCTCCTCGCCGATCTCCGACAGGACGTCCATCTCGCCGGCCTTCCATCGCTGCTCGCGGCGCTGGCGCTCCTCCTGGAGCTGCCGTTCCTCGTCGCGGAGCGACGCCGCGCCCTCGAAGTCCTGCGCGTCGATCGCCGACTCCTTCCGCAGACGCACCTCGGCGATCTTCTCGTCGACCTCACGGACGTCTGGCGGTGCCGTCATCCGGCGGATCCGGGTGCGCGACCCGGCTTCGTCGATCAGGTCGATCGCCTTGTCCGGCAACGAACGGTCCGCGATGTAGCGGTCCGCGAGGTTGGCCGCGGCCACGAGCGCGTCGTCGGTGAAGCTCACCCGGTGGTGGGCCTCGTAGCGATCCCGGAGACCCTTCAGGATCTCGATGGTGTGCGAGACGGTCGGCTCCTCGACCACGATCGGCTGGAACCGGCGCTCGAGCGCCGCGTCCTTCTCGAGGTGCTTGCGGTACTCGTCGCGTGTGGTGGCGCCGATCGTCTGGAGCTCGCCGCGCGCGAGCATCGGCTTCAGGATGCTGGCGGCGTCGATCGCGCCTTCCGCGGCGCCGGCGCCCACCAGCGTGTGCAGCTCGTCGATGAACAGAACGATATCGCCGCGCGTCTTGATCTCCTTGAGGACCTTCTTCAGCCGCTCCTCGAAGTCGCCGCGGTAGCGGGACCCGGCGACGAGCGCGCCGAGGTCGAGCGTGTAGATCTGCTTGCCCTTCAGCGTCTCGGGAACCTCTTCACGGACGATGTCCTGCGACAGGCCCTCGACGACGGCGGTCTTGCCGACCCCCGGCTCCCCGATCAACACGGGGTTGTTCTTGGTCCGGCGCGAGAGGACCTGCATGACCCGCTCGATCTCCTTCTCACGGCCGATCACGGGGTCGAGCTTGCCGTCGCGGGCCAGCTGCGTGAGGTTCCGGCCGAACTGATCGAGAACCATCGAGCCCTGACCGCCGCCTTCCTGCGAGCCGGCGACCTGCTCGCCCTTGCCGGCCGTGTAGCCGGACAGGAGCTGGATCACGGTCTGGCGGACGCGGTTGAGGTCGGCGCCGAGCTTCTG
>CBHFMJ010000334.1:0-1670 GCA_965994715.1 uncultured bacterium
CTTACACCATATGCTTACGGCGTACGGAGTATAGGCGTACGATGTTAGGTGTCAACCCCCCAGGGGAGGGACTTCCTTCCTCCGCCTGGGTACAGATTCCCGAACGAACATGGACGGTGGATGAACGTGCAGACCAAGGCAGCAGCGGACGGACAGACAACCCGGCGGAAGCCGCTGACCAAGGATCGGATCATCGAGGCGGCCCTCCACGTGATGGACGCGGACGGCCTAGACGCCGTGACGATGCGCCGGATCGGGCGCGAGCTCGGAGTCGAAGCCATGTCCCTGTACAACTACGTCGAGGACAAGGAAGACATCCTCAATTGTGTCACCGAACGCGTGATGGCCGAATACGCATATCCCGAGTGGACGGGCGATTGGGTCACGGACGGTCGGGCCATGTCGCACGAGTGGCGACGGCTCCTCACCCTTCATCCGAGCGTCACTCAGCTGCTCGCCGAACGGCACAAGCCGTTGGAGGGGCTGGCCGCGTTCCGCGCGATGGATGCGGCGCTCGGTCTCTTACGCAAGGCGGGGCTGTCGGAGAGAGACGCGGCGCAGGCGTTCAACGCGCTGGGGGGATACATCTTGGGCTTCGTGGTTATGGAGCAGGGACTGATGCTCGGCAACGACGAGGACCATGCACGGCAACACGACGAGGCGTTCGAGGCCCTGCAGGGCTCTGGCCTCGAGAACGTGATGGCGTGCTTCCCACACTTCACGGACTGCAACCCGGACCAGCAGTTCCAGTTCGGCCTCGACCTGATCTTCCGCGGCATCCGCGCCGGCGTCGCGGGTACCGCCTAGCGAAGACCCAGCTCACTCCCGACCCGGCCGAAACACCTCGCCTAGGGAGTGCAGATCGGAGCTGTAGTCCTCGTAGACGTTCATGCCGCGGATCTGAGCTGTGGTCGCTTCCCCCACCCACTGACGCGAGACGATCTGCCGGCCGACCCACCAAGAGGCTTCGTGAACGGCCGGACGCCACTTCTTAAGTCGATCCCTGACACCGCCTTCCCACTTTTGGCCCGTCCCGTGGGCTTTCCTCGTTCCTGGTGCGAAATGACACCGTAGCGGTCACGATCCCAAACGAGGAAGCGCCCACACGAGGTCATACAGGGCGAGCGGCCGGCCGTCAGTGCCCTCGGGCGCGAATACGACCGTCCTCACGTCGGCACCGTCGGGATCGACGAGGAACACGCGGTCGTCGAGCGGCCGCACGACGGACACGTCGTCCATCCCCTCGATCCGGAGACCCTCGTGGATCGCGCGCACGACGACTGTTCGATCCGGGATCCCGTATGCGCCTGCGAACCGCCTCAGCCGTTCGGCGGGCATCGCGGTCACGTCAAACCGGTCGGGCAGCAACTCCGGGCCGCCCAGCTGCGGAAGGAGCTCGCGGAGGAACGACCGATACAGCTTCCGCCCTGTCGATGTGTTGGTCAGGAGGATTATCGCGATTGAGAGCTGCGGGATGAATCGGAGGAAAGACCGGAACCCGACACCGACGCCGTCCCAGCCGAACGCCGTCGCTCGTGGCCAATCCCAACGCCCGAGCCCAAGCCCCCAGCCATCCAGCCAGTCGGGGATCCGCGGCTCGGCGTGCGACGCCCGCATGCCGGCCAACATGCCCGGCGGCGTATACGGTACGCCGGACCCGACGACCCCGT
>CBHFMJ010000335.1:0-1651 GCA_965994715.1 uncultured bacterium
CCGAGCTCACCTCGTTCCTCGACGATCTCCATCACCCGGTCGGCGCCGAGCGCTCGGATCAGCTCGTCCTCGAGGTCCTCGATGCACGCGAAGAACCCGAGCCTCTCCAACTCGAGACGGGACGAGCCCGATCCGAACCCCGCCCGCTCGAGACCGCGACGGACATCGGGCTCCTCGGCCGCGTCGTACAACCCGGCCACGGCGACGTCGGACCCTCGCGGTCCGAACCGCTCCAGGTATCGCCCGATGTTCTTCGCTCCGCCCATGGCGACCACGGCGACACCATCTGCCGTCAGCGTGCGTCCCCGCCGTGCGGCGAGCGCCTCGAGCGCACGTCGGTCGCTGACTCCCTCGGCGAGGATGACGGCGCGCGGGATCGTCGTCACCGGGTGACGGCGTGGAGGAGGACGGGTTCGGACACGCCCTTCAGCTCGACCGCGCCGACCGGCTCGAAGGCGATCCCGTCCGGGACCACGCGATCCACGATCTCTTGCGTGACCAGCACCTGGCCCGGCGCCGCCTGCTCCCCGATCCTCGCCGCGAGGTTCACGGTACGGCCGAAGTAGTCGCCTCCCTGGAACACTACGGGGCCGGTGTCGAGGCCGACGTGCGCGGGCGGCAGCCCCGCCGCCGCGATCGCGTCGACCATCTCCAACGCGGCGACGACCCCTCCGTTCGGCTCCCGGAAGTGGAACATCACGCCGTCGCCCAGCCACTTCACGACCTTGCCGCCGTGGCGCTCGGCGGGCCGCTGGACGAGCGGCGTCAGACGAGCCGCCAACTCCGCGGCGGCCTCGTCGCCGCGCTCCTCCGTCAGCCGCGTGTAGCCCGTGATGTCGAGGAAGCAGATCGCCGGGGGCCTGACCAGCCGGCTGCGGAGCCCGGTGCGGTCGAGCGCGTCCTCGATTTCTCCGATCAGGTTCTCCACCCACGTGTGCTCCTGATGCGCGTGGTACATCGCGAGCATCGCCTGCTCGAGGAGGGGCGTGGTCTCCTCGCCGAACCCGAGCGTCGCCTCGTGCATCTCCGCGTCGGTCATGCCCGAGGCCAGGGCCGGGAGCACGACGTACCGGTGCCACCAGTCCGCCTCCACCTCGGCCATCCGTCGGAGACCGTCGCCGTAGACGCGGAGCAACCGCTCGAGGACGGACGTGGGGAATCGGGCCGAGACGAGTTTCTCGATCAACGGGACGACCCGGAGCTCGTCCTCGCGCATCCGGTCGTCCGGCTCGGGCAGGGCGAAGCCGATCGCCTCGCGGAGGACCCTGAGGAGCTCCAACGGGACGCCGGTCTCTGAGGCGACGTCCCGGAACGATCGTGGGCTGAGCGGGGCGATCAGGTCGTAGAGCGGGTTGTCGAGCCATCCGAACGAGAGCTCCCCGGCGTCGAGCGCCTCCCGGATCGCTTCGAGCGGCAGACCCGTGCGTTCGAGGCCCTGGTACAGGCGAGTCCGTCTGACGTCGCCTTCCGTGAAGGTCCCGTCATCGGCGGGCGTGAGGACACCCACGTCGACCAGTCTGGTCACGTATCCGGGTTCGACGCCCGCCCGCTCCGCGACGTCCCGTTCGGAGGTCCCGTCCACGCACAGAACCTAACCCTGGATCCGTCCGGTGAGCACGGCGGTGAGGGCGGCGTTAGCGGTTCGCGGGTG
>CBHFMJ010000336.1:0-1621 GCA_965994715.1 uncultured bacterium
GCCGAGATCCTGGAGGACAAAATCGGCGGGATGGCCGTCAACGTCGGCGCCAGGGTGATGGGCGTCGCCATAGGCGGCGAGGTGTTGGTCTCCTCGACACTGCACGATGCCGTGGTCGGCTCCGGCTTCGCCTTCGCCGACCACGGCACCCACCGTCTGAAGGGCATCGTCGGGGAGTGGCGGCTCTACGAGGTGACGGCCGTGGACGGTGCGCGACGGTCGCTGCCCCTCAGCCCCGAAGAGTCGCGGACCCGGCGCGAGTTCACGGAGGCGGTGCCGGTGCATCGGCGCCGCGATCGAGTCATCGCGGGGGTCGCCGGCGGTCTTGTGGTGGCGCTGATCGCCGTAGGGATCGCCACGAACGCGCTCGGCGGCGGTGATGAAGCACCCCCCGAGAACGGGCCGAGTGAGGCGGAACGCTCGCTGCGGGCGCTCGTGCCGGAGGCCTTCCGATCGACCTGTTCGCGGTCCTCCTCACCACACCCGAACGCCAGCGCTTCGGTCGATTGCATCCCGACCGAGCTGTACTCGGTGACCTACGCGAGCTTCGGATCCGCGGACGACCTTCACAGAGCGTTCGAGGGGTTCGCGTCGCCCGCCGATCTCACGAACATCGATTGTGCTCATGATGCATCGGGCCGGCATCCATACACGATCAATGGCACCGCCGCGGGCCAGGTTGCGTGCTACGTGGAGGAGGGGACGAGTCCCGGCACGACCGACTCCGTCATCGTGTGGACGGATGAGGAGCTGCGTGTCCTCGCCCGTGCGGTACGCGAGGATCCTGCCGACCTGACCCTCTACGAGTGGTGGCGGACCCGGTCGGGACCGTGGCGGACCGACGCATCCCCGGAGAAGGACGGAGAGCCGCCCGAGACCATCGAGGGGGTGTTCCAAGCGTCGGGGAGAACCCTCGTCTTCGAGAACGGTCGGTACCACGAGAGCGAGTTCGGGGACGCGTACGGAGACTCTGCGCTCCTGTACGGCAAGCCTTCGACGGTGCTGATGCTGCACGAGACCCCGGCCCCCACGTTCGGGGGGATGATCTGCCCGACGTACGAGATCTACCGCTGGCGGCTCCAAGGCGACCACCTGTCCCTCCGGCTGGTCGAGGGAGGCTGCCGCGAGTACTCGAGCGTCGAGATCACGAAAGCCGAATGGACGAGGGTCGGCTGAGTGGGCCACGAGGTCTTGTTATCCTCCGAACGTGTTCCGGGAGGATGCCCGAGTGGCCAAAGGGAGCGGTCTGTAAAATCGCCGGCGTAGCCTACGGAGGTTCGAATCCTCCTCCTCCCACCACCCACCTACCGACCGACCAACCAACCGACCACCACTGACCGACCATCGGCGAACGAGCGCTCAGCTCGTCGGCCATGCCGGAGGCCCACGCCTTGATCTCCTCCCGGTTCGGGAAGTCCCCCTCGAGGCCACGGAACAACCGTCGTGCGAACTCCTTCGCCGGATCGAGCCAGTGGCCCATGTAGACGGCGCTCCTGAGGATCACCGCGTCGTACTCCTCGACCGCGGCAACCTCCTGGGACGGGGTCACCGAGACGTCGAAGCCGCGCCTGGAGAGCACGTCCCCGATGGCCCAGGCGATCTCAGCGGTCGATCCGTACCT
>CBHFMJ010000337.1:0-1582 GCA_965994715.1 uncultured bacterium
GGAGCAGCTCGGCATCGAGGAAACCCTCGATTCACAGCGTCTCGACCACGCGGCGGCGTGGGGGCGCATCGCTCCGGGCACGCGAACGACGAAGGGCGCGTCGCTCTTCCCCCGGATCGACACGGCCGAGTAGCCGGGCCCGGCCGGCCGTCCGTCGACGGCCGATCTGCGGGTGAGCGAGGGCGCGCGATGTTTCACGTGAATCTCCTCGGATGCACCGGAACTTGAGACCGCCTATCATCGCGCGCCGATGGGCCGACCGAACCCTGAAGTCCCGGTGCAGAGCGGTGTGGTGGACACCCACTGCCACCTGTTCCTGGTGGACCGGGAACCTTCACTGGTGGTCGAGGCCGCGCGGGCGGCGGGCGTCGACCGCCTGCTGTGCGTCGGCGTGGACCCGGCGACGTCGGCCACATCCCTGGAACTGGCGGATTCGATCTCCGGAGTCTTCGCCACGGCGGGGATGCATCCCCACGAGGCCGGGCACTTCGCCGAGGCGGCGGGCGCGAGGATCGAGGAGCTGCTCCACGACCCCCGGGTGGTGGCCGTCGGGGAGTGCGGCCTGGACTTCTTCCGGATGCGATCGCCCAAGGAAGACCAGGTCCGAACGCTGCAGGCGCACATCTCGCTGTCGAACGAGTCCGGGAAGCCGATGGTCGTCCACGTACGCGACGCCTGGCCCGAGGTCCTTCGAGTCCTGGATGAGGGTTCGGCAGAACGTGTCGTGATCCACTGCTTCAGCGGCGACGCCTCGATCGCCAGGGAGTGCGCCGAGCGCGGGTATTGGATCAGCTTCGCGGGCAACATCACGTACCCGAAGAACGAGCACCTCCGACAGGCGGCGCGCGCCGTGGACATCGACCGCATCCTCGTGGAGACGGACGCGCCGTTCCTCGCTCCGCAGACGCTCCGGGGGACCGACAACGAACCGGCGAACGTCGTCCATACGATCGCCGAGGTCGCGCGTATCCGCGACGAGGACGTGCGAAGCGTGTCGGACGCGACGTCGCGCAACGCCGACGCCGCGTTCTTCGGTCTTTCCTAGGTCGAACACACGTTCGCCGCTCAAGGTTGCAGTGAGAGTTGAGGGTTTGTTAGCGTGCGTTTTCCACAACAGCTTCCGAGGTCGCTCGCGTACCGTTCGGGTACCGGGTCCTCGGAGAGAGCGGGACGGAAGATGCGCGACGTTGCGACGACGACTCGGCAGCATCCGCGGATTCGGCGTGTGACGTCGTCATCGAACGATCGTCCCCGAGGTGTGGGGGACTGGTTGGTGAACGGAGCGGTGGTGCCTGGTTGGAAGCGCACGGGCCTCCCCGCCGAGACCTCGGTTTCCGCCGGCGGCGTCGGGACATCCTCGGCCGAGTCCGTGCGGGTTCTCGCGTTCGGGGAAGGTGCGCGAGGGCTCGACGACCACGGATCCGACCGGGGAGCTCCTTTCGGCCATGGGGATCGTGCCCCTCGCTGACGGCGTCCGGACAACAGCCAGCGCCCCCCTTCACGTTCGGTCCCGGGACGGACGCCCCGGGCCGAACCCGGTACGGCCCCCGTGTCTGGCGACCCACAACATTTGTTCGATCCA
>CBHFMJ010000338.1:0-1582 GCA_965994715.1 uncultured bacterium
CGTCCGCACGCTCTCGAACCATACCCGCCGTCACGGTGGGGTGGCCGGGCCCTGGTGGGCCGAGGGTGTAATGATGTAATCTCGCTTGCATCTACCCTCGAGGAGGCACCGATGGAAGAGCTGAGCGGATGGTTCGCAGGCCGGATCCCGGCCGACTGGTTCCAGGGGGCGCCGACCGTCACCGCGGACCGCGAAGAGATCTACGTGGTGGGGGCGCTGGCGGAGCCCGAGCTCCCCGCGGATGCGGGCCAGGAGGCGCGTGAGGCGGCGCTCACGGCACGGATCTCGGGGTTCCGAGAGGACACCCGGCGCGCACGGATGCGCATCGCCGACGAGGCCCAAATGCGCTTCGGCCGCAAGGTGAGCTGGGGAGCCAGCTGCGGAGACCTCACGGCGGCGTTCACGACCCTGTCGGTGCCCGCGATGACCCGCCTGCGCATGGAGGAACGCCGGGTGCTCGACACGTTGATCGAGGCGGGCGTCGCCCGGAGCCGGAGCCACGCCCTGGCCTGGTGCGTCCGATTGGTGGCCGAGCGCCAGGACGACTGGCTCAAGGACCTCCGCGGCGCGCTCGAGAAGGTCCGGGAGGTTCGGAGCGAGGGTCCTTCCACCGGATAGCGGCGGTCCCACGACCGGATAGGGTGTCGCGGGGCGGTCGGCGCTCAAGTTCCCGGGACGGGGAGCCGACCTTCGGGGTATGGCCGAAAGGGGACGTGGGCTTCGCCGTCGACTGACTTCGATCGCGCTGCTGACGCTCCTCCTGTCGGTGGTGCAGCTGCTCGGAGCCACGACCGCGCACGCGACACCGCCATCGTGGACCCAGGGGGAAGACGGGAGCGGTCCCCCACCGTTGTCGACCCATGTCTCACGATCCGAACGTGCGCTGATCCCGACCACCACCTGGAGTGACCTGGAACCTGACGATGCCTGGGCCAAGGTCGCCATCAACCATGTCGCCGGGACCCATAACTGGATGCGTGACTTCGCGCCGGATCAGAAGGGGAACTGGCGCTTCCGTCCCGACGCGTTCGAGTCGAGGGCACGCTGGGCACGGGCCATGGCGCGCGCGTTCGCGCCGGGTGAGGAACCCGATCCGTCGATCACGTTCACGGACCTCGATCCGTCCGATCCGTTCCATCGATCCGCCGCGATCGCGGTCCAGCACGGCTGGATGACCCGCGGGTCCGGCGGTCGCTTCAACCCCACGGGCATCGTCACCGCACGGGGGATCCATCGATCGCTCGTTCGCGCGCTCGGGATGAGAAAGACCGCGAAGGCGCTCGATCGTCTGTCGACCAGCGACGGCTACCGGTTCGCGACGCCGAGGTCGTTCGGGGTAGATCTGCTCGCGATGCGGCTCGGCCTGCGCTTCAACAACAAGGTGGACGAGTCCCAGGACGTGACGCCCGGGTCGTTCCTCCGGCGCAAGCAGGCCGCCTGGTCCCTGTACCGCGCGACCACCTTGGAGGACTGGGTCGTGGGGTACCTCGAGGATCAGTACGCGGACATGGTCCTGCCCAAGATGGGCGCCGGACGGCGCTCGATCGTCGACTGGGGAGTCCGCTACGTCGCCTACCCGTAC
>CBHFMJ010000339.1:0-1538 GCA_965994715.1 uncultured bacterium
CTGGCCTTCGGCGAAGGACCCTTCCGGGTGCTCGTGCTCCTGCGGGCCCTCCTGGCCCTCGGCGAAGGACCCCTCCTCGTGCTCGTGCTCTTCCGGGCCCTCCTGGCCCTCGGCGAAGTCGCCGTGCTTGCCCTCCTGCGGATGAGGGTGCTCTTCCTGGCCTTCGGCGAACGAGCCGGCGTGGTGCTCGTGCTCCTCCGAGTCCTCCTGGCCCTCGGCGAAGTCGCCGTGCCTGTGCTCCTTCTCCATCGCGGCCTCCGATCGTGGAGCGTCGCGGGAATCGTCTCCCGATCCTGGCGTTTCGTTACTCGACCCAGTCGAACGTTCGGGTGACCGCCTTCTTCCAGAACGCGTATTCCTTGTCGACCTCGTCCTTGGCCATCTGGGGGTCCCACTCCTTGTCCTTGCCCCAGTTGGCACGGAGGTCCTCGACCTCCTTCCAGAACCCCGTCGCCAGACCGGCCGCGTACGCGGCTCCGAGCGCGGTGGTTTCGGCGACGGTCGGCCTGATCACGGGGACGCCGAGCACGTCGGCCTGGAACTGCATCAGCAGCTCGTTGTAGACCATGCCGCCATCGACCTTGAGCGAGGTGAGCTCGACGCCGGAGTCGGCGTTCATTGCGTCGACGACCTCCTTGGTCTGCCACGCCGTCGCCTCAAGGACCGCGCGCGCGATGTGGCCCTTGTTGACGTAGCGCGTCAGGCCGGCGATCACGCCGCGGGCATCGTTCTTCCAGTACGGCGCGAACAGGCCGGAGAAGGCGGGCACGAAGTACGTGCCGCCGTTGTCCTCGACCGTGGCCGCGAGCGCCTCGATGTCCTCGGACTTCTCGATCATGCCGAGGTTGTCCCGGAGCCACTGCACGAGCGCTCCGGTGATCGCGATGGACCCCTCGAGCATGTAGGTGGCCGGCTGGTCGCCGATCTTGTAGCCGAGTCCGGTGATCAGGCCGCTCTTGCTGGCCACCGGCTCGGTTCCGGTATTGAGCAGAAGGAAGTTGCCGGTCCCGTACGTGTTCTTGGCCTCGCCGACCGAGTAGCACGTCTGGCCGAACAGCGCCGCCTGCTGGTCGCCGAGGTCGCCCGCGACCGGGATGCCGGCGAGGTCCCTCCGGGCCTCCCCGTACACATCGCTCGAGGCCTTGATCTCCGGAAGCATCGCCCTGGGCACGCCCAGGATGCCGAGGATCTCGTCGTCCCACTGCAGGGTCCCGAGATCCATCATCAGCGTCCGGCTGGCGTTGGTGACGTCGGTGACGTGCGCACCGCCGTCGGGCCCACCCGTGAGGTTCCAGATGCACCAGGTGTCGATGTTGCCGAAGAGGATCTCGCCACCCTCCGCCCGCTCGCGGACGCCGTCGACGTTGTCGAGGATCCACTTGATCTTCGGGCCGGAGAAGTACGTGGCGATGGGGAGTCCCGTCTTCGGCCGGAACCGATCCTGGCCACCGTCGGATGACAGCTGGTTGCAGATCTGGTCGGTCCGCGTGTCCTGCCACACAATCGCGTTGTAGACGGGCTTGCCGGACGTCTTCTCC
>CBHFMJ010000340.1:0-1537 GCA_965994715.1 uncultured bacterium
ATGAAGGACCTGCGCCGATCGGCCTCGGGGACGCTCGAGGAAGCAGGCGTCCCCGCTCTCGTTCCCGGCGGCGATCTCGTCGGGATCGGAGGCACGGTGCGGAACCTGGCGAAGATCGACCTGCGCCGCACCGATCACCCGCTGCCGCTGCTGCACGGATATGAGCTCCGCGAGAGCAACCTCGGGCGCATCATCGAGGACCTCTCCGTCCGCACGATGAAGCGCCGCGCTCGGCTCCGAGGACTCAACCCAGACCGAGCCGACTCGATCGTGGGGGGAGCCCTCGTGGTCCTCGCTGTGATGCGACATCTCGGCGCGGAGCACGTGGTGGTATCGAGCCGAGGGCTCCGGGAAGGCGTTGCACTCGGGGACGTGTCCGTCATCCCGACACCCCGACAGGTGCGCACGATCTCGGCGGCCACACTCGCGGCGCGCTTCGCGACGTGGGACGTCGTCGTCGCCGACCGTCGATCATCGCTCGCGGCGCAGCTGATCCGCGCCCTCGATCCCGATGCCGCGCCGTTGCTCGCGGAGATGCTCGAGCATGCGGCGACGCTGCTCGACATGGGCAAGGCGATCGACCACTACGAGCGGTTCGAGCACGCCGCGATGATCGTGACGACGGCGGATCTCGCCGGATTCACGCATGAAGCGCTCGGCATCCTCTCCGCGATCCTCCGTCACGCGGGAGGTGACACGAGCCTCGGACCGTACGCTCGATTGATCCCCGCTGGTGACCGACCCGCGGTCCGGCGAGCGGCGGTCGCACTCGCCCTCGCGGAGGAGCTCAATCGACGCATCCCTCCCAGAGAACCGGCCCCGCTCCGATGCACGTGGGGGGACCGGTTCGAGGTCGAGGCCCCGGTTCCCGCATCCTGGAAGCCCAGGAGCGTCGCGGAACGATTCCGGGCGGTCTTCGGAGCGAGACTCTCGATCGTGCCTGCGCCGGACACCCGGCCGCTCCACCCGGTCATGCCACCCGACTAGGTCGGGAGCGGTCCGTACGTCTCATCCGGGCGGCGCGCCGGGAGCCTGACACGGAACGTCGTCCCGCGACCGAGCTCGCTCTCGACATCAACGCTGCCTCCATGGTTCTCGACCACGTGCTTCACGATCGCGAGCCCGAGTCCCGTGCCGCCTGTCTCTCGCGACCGAGCCCGGTCGACCCGATAGAAGCGCTCGAAGATTCGGGGGACGTCTCGCGACGGGATCCCGATCCCGGTGTCGCTGACGCTCAGGGTGACCTCCTGCCCCTCCGAGTCGACACGGACCGTGACCCTGGCCCCTTCATGGCTGTGGCGGATCGCGTTGTCGATGAGATTGCGGACAAGCAGCGCGACATCCCTCTGGGATCCGCGGATCGGCTGTTCACTCTCGGTCCGGATCTGCAATGTCACGCCCGCCTGCTCGGCCGACTCCTCTAGCCGCTGCCCTTCCTCCCGGGCGGTGGCCCCGAGGGAGACGATCTCGTCGAGGGCGCTCCCGGATTCCAGTCTCGACAGATCGAGGAGGTCGGCCACGATGCGGGAGAGACGAG